>CAYHCW010000279.1:0-4766 GCA_964355025.1 uncultured Gemmatimonas sp.
CCGGCACCGTGGAGAGCCCCGACATTCGCGCCGGCATGGCCATGCTCCTCGCCGCACTCTGCGCCCGGGGCACCAGCACCATCAAGAACGTCGGGCAGATCGACCGCGGGTACGAACGCATCGATGAGCGCCTCAACGCGCTTGGCGCGAGCATCACGCGCCTGCCGGACGACCGATGAGCGGCACACTGCCTCCGCGGGAACGCGTGGCGAGCTTCGCCGTGCTCGGCCTCGCCGCGTTCACCACGACGCGCGCGGCGGGCTCGTACGGCTTCACCGACGACGCGCCCGTGCAGCAGGTCAACGACCGCTGGTTCGAGTTGATGCGCGTCACCGGCGGGCGCCTCGCCTCGGCCCACCAGGTGCACGGGGTCAAGGTCGTCACCCACCAGAGCGGCTGGGATGGCTGGCTGCGCACCGATTCCGCTGACGGGCACGCGACGGCCCACCACGACACCGCGATGGTCGTCACCGTGGCCGACTGCGTCCCGGTGTTCATCGGACATCCCAGGGGCGCGTCGGCGCTCCTGCACGCTGGTTGGCGCGGCGTGGCGGGCGGCATTCTCGGGGCCGGCATTCACGCGCTGCAGGCGATGGGACACCAGCCCAAGGACCTCGTGCTGCATCTGGGCCCGGCCATCTGTGGCGCCTGCTACGTGGTGGGGCCGGACGTCTACGCGAAGTTGATGCGTCGCACGGTCGACGCGCCGGCGCCGGTGGATCTGCGCGCGCTCCTCGCCGACCAGGCGCGCATTGCCGGCGTGAAGGAGATCGACATCAGTCCGTTCTGCACCAAGTGCAACAACGACCGCTTCTTCTCGCATCGCGCCGGCGACACCGCACGCCAGGTGGCCGTCATCGCGCCTTCCGCATAGCCAGCGTCGCTGTCGTACTCTGTCGTACTCTGTAGTACTCTGTCGCACTCTGAAGTTCTGCTCTTGACGTCCCAAGGTACGCCATCTATAATCCTTCTGCTGGGCGGGTTGGGCGACCGCCCTGGAAGTGTGGGGTCGTCCCCCACACTTTTTTGTCTCTATATGGGGTCATACATCGGGTGAAGCAGACACTGGAACCCATTGTCATTGCTGCACTTGAGCAATTGGGATTCGATCTCGTCGAGTTACGGGTTGGCGGCACACGCAGCCGTCCGTTGCTCGACGTGCGCATCGACCACAAGGACTTGCAGAAGGTCACGGTGGACGACTGCGCGGGAGCATCGCGGGCAATCGAGGAACGACTGGACACCGATCCATCGCTCTTTGGGGACCGCTACGTGCTCGAGGTGTCGTCGCCGGGAATGGAACGTCCGCTGCGCTCGGAGGGTGACTGGCGCCGGTTCACGGGTCGCAAGGCCAACGTGAAGTGCGCCGCACTCGGCGGGCGGGTCGAGGTGGAGATCGTGGGAGTCGAGGACGACGCGTCGGGCGTGCATCTGCGCCTGCGCGACGCGAAGGGACAGGAACATCTGCTGGGGCTGGCCGAGGTGGACGAAGCCCGCCTGGCGTTTCACTGGAAACCGTAACGAGGTCCTGAATGTCCGGATCGGCTGAAATTCTCGCGGCATTCCGCGAGTTGGCGAATGCGAAACAGATCGACCGTGCGGAGCTGCACGCCCTGCTGCAGGACGGCATTCATGCCGCCCTGGCCAAGAAGCACGGGCCCAATGTGCAGGCCGATATCTCGATTGACGAGGATCGCGGCGCCATTCGCATCGTGCTGCTCAAGACCGTCGTCGAGAAGGTCGAGGACCCCAGTCGCGAAATCGCGCTCGAGGAAGCGCGCTTCGAGGACGCGGAGTTCCAGGTGGGCGACGTCATGGAAGAGCCGGTCGAGTTCGCCGAGTTCGGGCGCTCCGCGGTGCAGGCGGCCAAGCAGCGCATCATCCAGCGCGTCCGCGAGGGTGAACGCACCAAGATCCGCGACGAGTTCTCGGGGCGCGTCGGCGACCTCCTCTCCGGCGAGATCCAGCAGATCGAGCGCGGCAAGATCGTCGTGATGCTGAACAAGTTCCGCGAGGCCGAGGCGATCATCCCGTATCGCGAGCAGAATCATCGCGAGGACTACAAGCAGGGCGAGCCGCTGCGGTCCGTGCTCAAGAAGATCGAGGAGACGCCCAAGGGGCCGCGCCTCGTGCTCTCGCGCGCCGATCCGATGTTCGTGCAGGCGCTCTTCAAGCTCGAGGTGCCCGAGATCCAGCAGGGCATCGTCGAGATCAAGGCGGCCGCGCGCGAATGCGGCAGCCGCACGAAGGTCGCCGTCGTGTCCAAGGACGACGCCATCGATCCGGTGGGCGCCTGCGTGGGCCTCAAGGGCGCGCGCGTGCAGGCCGTCGTGCAGGAACTCGGCGGCGAGCGCATCGACATCGTGCCGTGGTCGCCCGACCCCGAACGCTTCGCCAAGCTGGCACTGGCGCCCGCCAAGGTCGCGCGCGTCTTCAGCGACCCGGCAACCTCGACCATCCAGGCCATCGTCGATGAGGACCAGCTGTCGCTGGCCATCGGCCGCAATGGCCAGAACGTGCGACTCGCGTCCGAACTGACGGGATGGAAGATCGACCTGTACTCGAGCCGCGAGTGGCTCGAGCGCGGCGGCGACATGCCGCTCTTCCAGCCGTTGCCCGAGGAGGATGTGGCCGCCGAGGTGCACCTGTCGGCCATCGAGGGCCTGCCGCCGGCGACGATTGCCGTGCTCGAGGCCGGTGGCTTCCGCACGCTCAACGACATCATCGACCTCGAGCGCGACGACTTCCTGCGCCTGCCGGGCATCGCGCCCGAAGAGGCCGACCGCATCATGAAGATGATTGACGAACTCACGACGGACGACAACAGCGGCGAAGGTGCCGCAGCGGATGCCGAAGCGAGTGCTGGTGCAGGTGTGGACGGCGGGGCGGACGGCGGCGCTGGTGCCGACGCCACGGCCACCGCCCCGGACGCGGCGTGAGCCTGAGACGGTGATCGACGCCGAGCTGCGTCGCCGCCTGCTGGGCCTTGCGGGCCTTGGCGTGCGTGCGCGCAACGCGGTGGTGGGGGTGGAGATGGTGCGGGCGGCGGCATTGGGCGGGACGCTGAAGCTCGCGTTGGTGGCGGAAGACGCGTCGCGGCATAGTCGCGACAAGGTGCTCCCGTTGCTGACGGCAAAGGGAATCACCATCGTGGATGGATTTTCGGCGGCCGAACTGGGCGCCGTGGCGGGGCGGGAGGCGGCGGCGGCGATTGGCATCGTCGATGCGCCGTTGGCAAAAGGGATTCGCGGAGCGCTCGGTTCCGCGGGCGAGTAGCAGCACGAGGGAGGCAGTTTGACGAAGCTTCGGGTGAGTGATCTGGCGGCTGAGTTCGGCATCTCGAGCGACGAAGTGCTGGGCATGCTTCGCGCCATGGATGTCGTCGTTCGCAGCCACTTGACGCCGCTGACGGACGACCAGGTTTCGCGCGCACGGGCCCGCTGGGAACGTGAGAAGCGCGCGCGTGCCCTCAAGGCCGCCGAGGCACCGGCGTCGGCCGCCAAGAGCCGGCGGCGCGGGACGGCGACGGCGGAAACGACGGCGCTTGCCACGGAGAAGCCGGCCGCCAAGTCGCGCGCGAAGAAGAAGGTCGACGAGCCCGAGCCTGAAGCCGAGCCCGCTGACGCCGCGCACAAGGTGCGTCGGCGTCGCGCCGCGGCCCCGGTGCTCGAGACGCCGGTCGAGGCACCCGCCGAAGCAACGTCCATCGAGGCCGTGTCGGGCACCGAGCCGGCGGCGGTCGCGTCCGCGCCCAGCGCTCCGGCGCCGGCAGCGCCCGTCGTCGCGGCGTCGCGTGAAGCACCGGGCGCCGAGGCAGCTGGCGAACCGCTCACTGTGGCTGCCCCCGTCGCACCCGTCGCACCCGTCGCGGCCGCACCGGTGGAGCCGCCACCACCACCACCACCCGCGTTTCTGCCGCCGCGTCCGGCCCGAACACTCGCGCCCCCCACGCCGCCGTCCGTGGTGCAGGGAAGCGCGCCCATGGCGGAACGCCAGCGTCCTCGTCCCATCGTGCCGGGCGCCCCGCGAGGCCGTCCCGCCCCGTCGGGCCGCTTGCCGATGCCTCCGCGCCCCATCGCCTCGGCCGCCCCTGGTGGTGGCCTCGGTGGTGGGCGCCGTGACGACCGTGGTCGCAGCCCGGTTGCCGGTGGCGCGCCCTCCGCGCCGCAGACACCGTCCAGCGGACCGCGCCGCAAGAAGGGAAAGCGCGGGCAGGTGGACCAAGAGGCGGTGTCGGCAAACATCTTCCGCACGATGAAGGAAATGCGCGGCGCGCCGGGCAAGCGGCGTCGCGACGACTCGGGACGCGAGGAGCTTGCCGCCATTCGCGCGGCCGTGGCCGAGCAGGAAAAGAAGACGGTGCGCGTCAACGAGTTCATCACCGTCAACGAGCTCGCCGACATCCTCAAGATCCCGGCCACGCAGATCGTCTCGTTCGCGTTCAAGCATCTCGGGTTGATGGTCACCATCAACCAGCGCATGGATTTCGACCAGATCGAGCTGATCGCCAGCGAGTTCGGATTCATCGCCACGCGCGAGGCCGAGTACGCGGCCGCGCCCACCGAGGCGAAGGTCGAGGACCTGCCCGAGGAGCGCAAGCCGCGTCCGCCCGTCGTCACCATCATGGGTCACGTCGACCACGGCAAGACGTCGCTGCTCGACTACATCCGCAAGGCCAACGTCGTCGCCGGCGAAGCCGGCGGCATCACGCAGCACATCGGCGCGTACCACGTCACGCTGCCGAACGGCAAGGCCATCACCTTCCT
>CAYHCW010000280.1:0-4764 GCA_964355025.1 uncultured Gemmatimonas sp.
TGCTAGGTGCTAGGTGCTAGGTGCTAGGTGCTAGGTGCTAGGTGCTAGAAGCTAGATGGCTAGCACCTAGCACCTAGCACCTATCATCTGCTATTGCGTCGCTGCCCGCTTCGCCGCCACCCGCAACCGCTCGAGCGCGTCGCGCCCGGCCCCTGCTCGCAGTGCCTCGCGCGCCAGGGCCAGCGACCCCGCGAAGTCCGCGGCCTTGCCCGCGACATACAGTGCGCCGGCGGCATTCAGCAGCACCGCGGCGGTAGCCCCCGCATTTCCCCGCCCGCCCAGCACCGCCTCGACGATCCGCGCGTTCTCCGCGGGCTCCGCCCCGGCGAGTGCGGCGGCGTTGGTCGGCGCCAGGCCAAGACGTTCAGGCTCAACGGTCCACGAGCGCGCCTCTCCGTTCACGAGTTCGAGCACCGTGGTGCTGCCGAGCGGCGAGATCTCATCCATGCCCGGCGCCCCGTGCACGAGGATGCTGTGCGTGGTGCCAAGCGCCTGCAGCGCGCCGCCAATCAGCCCGAGCCGGCGCAGGTCGGCCACGCCGATCACCTGCCGTCCGGCATGCGCCGGATTGGCGAGCGGGCCAACGAGATTCATCACCGTCTGGATCGACAACTCGCGCCGCACCGGGCCGACGTGCCGCATCGCCGGGTGCATCGCCGGCGCAAACATGAACACGATGCCGGCTGCCTCGAGCACGTCGCGCATTCGCTCCACGGGCACGTTGATGGCGACGCCCAGCGCCTCGAGCACGTCGGCACTCCCTGAGCGAGACGTGAACGAGCGGTTGCCGTGCTTGGCGACGCGTACGCCGGCGCCGGCGGCCAGCAGCGCCGCGGCCGTGGAGATATTGAACGTCGCCACCGTGCCACCGCCCGTGCCGCACGTATCCACCAGGTCATCGGGTGCGTCGGTGCGAAGCACGGTCATCGCCTCACGCAACGCGGTGGCGGCGCCCGCCACTTCATCGGGCGTCTCGCCCTTGACCCGCAGGCCCATCAGCAGGGCGGACACCTGGGCAGGCGTCCCGTCGCCGCGCATCACGCAGCCGAACGCCAGGGCCGCACCCTCCCGGCTGAGCGACTCGCCTGCGGCGAGCCGCTTGATGGCCGCCAGCAGCGCCCCTTCACTCACGAATGCGGCCCAGCAGCAGCTCCGGCAGTCGCGCCTCGACGGCGATCAGCGCGATGACGAGTCCGAGCAGCCGCACGCGCTCGACGTCTTCTTCCACAAAGAGCCCACGCTGCGCACGGTTGGTGAGGTTGACCACGCCCAGCAGTTCTCCGCGACTCAGCAGCGGGAACGAGATAAAGCTTCCGGTGGTCAGGTACTCGTCGCGCAACAGCGGCTGCGCCTGCGCATCGGAGGCGTCCACGACGAGCAACGGCATGCGGGTGGACGCCACCCGACCGGCCACCCCCTGGCCGATGGTGATGCGCGAGCCCTCCCGCACGTGCGGTGCGAGGCCACGCGAGGCCGCGAGATAGAGCATGTCGGGCTCCGGCGCGCGCAGGAAGAGCGAGCACCGCAACGCCTGCATGTCGTCGCCCACCAGCGCCAGCAGCCCCTCGGCGAGGCGCCGCGGATCCACCTGCTCGGCGGCCATCGCCAAGACACGGTCGAGCAGGTAGATGGTGCGCGTACGCTGGCGCAGGGCCTCACTGCGCCGGTGCAGCTCGATGTGCGCCTGCTCCAGCTGCCCGACGGCGGACGTCACCTGATGCTCGAGCGCCCGAAACCGTGACGCGTTGCGCCGGGCGTCCTCGGCGGTGCGCGCGACCTCGCGCTCGTGCTGCAGCGACTCCTCGGCCCCTTGCTGCTGGGCGGCATCGCGGGCCTGGGTGAGCTGGTGCTCGAGCTGCGTCAGCCTCGCGACGTACTCGCCGTGCACGCGCTGGGTGACATCCTCGAGCGTGCGCACCGCCTCGGCGCGCGCCTCCCGTTCGGCAAAACGGCCGTGGGCGAGTTCAAAGAGCGCCACGAGGGGCGCGAAGCGCTCCACCAGGCGCGGGCCGAAGGCCCGGCGCGGCTCGTACAGCGCCAGCACGGCCGCGAGCTCTCCGTCCACGCGAATGCCGCGCAACGCCAGCTCCCCGCTCTCCCCGAGATCCGGGAGCCTGAGCATGCGCGCGAAGGTGTCCGACTCCTCGCCCACATCCATGAACGTGCCCCCGGCCGAGACGCGCTGCACGACGGGAGCCGCGAACTGCTTCAGCGAGACGTCGAGCGGGAAGCGCTCTACGGGTCCCGCCTCCATCACGCGGCAGCTGGTGAGGCGGCCGGCGCGCGCATCGGTGGACACGAAGCCAACGACGGCTGACCGGTCGAGTTCGGCCAGCCCTTCAGCCAATGCCACGTACGCCGCGTCGATGTCAGTCGCGGCCGCGAGGGCATGGGACAGGGAAACGAGGGTCGGCTCGGTCATCTGGTGGAATGGAGCGATGGGCATCCGCGTGGCGTGATGCCCCGGGGCGACTGCCGGAGAACGCACCCGGGATCGGAAACGTCAGGTCTACGTCAAGCAATGTCAATCGGTTGCCCGCATCGCGATTGCTTGAAAGCGCGCGCGACGCGGGCTATTTTCCCTCGGTATGGCGGGACGCGTGGTTCAACTCGTGCTGCAGTACGACGGCACCGACTTTTCCGGATGGCAGGTCCAGCCGAGCACGCGCACCGTGCAGGGAACCCTCGAGTCGGCGCTTGAACGGTTGTGTGGTGGCCCCGTCCGGGTGACGGGGGCCGGTCGGACGGACGCGGGCGTTCACGCCCGCGGCCAGGCGGCCGGAGTGGAAGTCCCGGCGCATTGGACGCCAGACCGGCTGAGGCAGGTGCTCAACGCACAGCTTCCCGGCGACGTCTGGGTGGCGGCGGCGTACGAGATGCACCCGGAGTTTCACGCGCGGTACAGCGCGACCAGCCGGCGGTACAGCTATGCGGTGGGGCTCGACGAGGCGGCCCGCTCGCCATTTCGGCGGCGCTGGGAGTGGCCGGTGCAGCGAGCCCTCGACCGCGAAGCGCTGGCGTGGTGCGCGACCGCGCTCCTCGGGGAGCATCAGTTCTTCGGGTTTGCGGTTCGCGGCACGGCGCCGGCGGAGGACGACCATCGTTGCGAGATTCGTCTCGCGCGCTGGCGAGAAGTGGTCGGCGGACTGGCCTTCGACGTCGAGGCCAACCGCTTCCTGCATCACATGGTGCGTTTCCTCGTCGGCACGATGGTCGAGGTGGCCACGCACCAGCGTCCACCCGAGGAGTTTGCTGCGTTGCTCAATGCCGCTGTCAACGATGAGGTGTCACCGCCAGCTCCCGCCTGCGGCCTCTTCCTCGAGCAGGTCACCTACCCCGCCGCCCTGTATCCCACCGCCTGATGCGCATCTACCTCGCTTCCGTCACGCTCGCTGATGTTCGCTGGGCGTTCACCGCCGGCCTGATCGACGGCATCGTCGCCACGCCGGCAGTCATCGCCGCCCAGATGCCGAATGCCGATCCGCGCGAACTGGTGCACGAACTGGCCACCGCCGTGCCCCTGCCCATCATCGCGTCCGTCAACGCGATTGACCGCGACGCGCTGTACAAGGGGGCGCGCGAACTCACGAAGCTCGCCGAGCAGGTGATCGTGGCCGTGCCCCTCGTGGAGGACGCGCTCCCCGCCATCAAGCGCTTGAGCGCCGAGGGAGTGCGCGTGGCCGCGACGCTGGTGCACAACGCGGCCCAGGCGGTGCTCGCCGCCAAGGCCGGCGCGTCCATGGTGACGATTGCCGTCGATGCCGCGGCGCACGTCGGTGAGGACCCGTCACTCGCGATCACCGAGGCGCGCATCATCTTCGACCGGTTCGGGCTCGAGTGCGACGTCATCGCCGCCGGCCCGTCGAGCGCGCGCGCCTTCACCGACGCGGCGACGTCCGGCGCCGATGGCGCGGTAGTCTCGGCCGACGTCCTGCACGCGCTGCTGCAGCATCCGTTGACGGACCGCGGGTTCGACCGGTTTCTCTCGGAAATCAGCCGCCGGCCCAAGCCCCGCCGCGCGCGATGACCGTCCGCTGCTTCACGCCCCTCTGCGTTGTCTTCCTCGTCGCCTGCGAGGGAGCGTCGCCCGCCGACTCCGCGGCGCAGGGCGTCACCGCGCGCCGGGAGGCCGGCACGCAGATTGCGCAGTCGCGACGCACCGCGATTACCGACGCGGTCGCACGCGTGGCCCCCGCCGTCGTCACCGTGCAGACCGAGACCGTCTTCCGTTCGCCCGTCGACCCGTTTGCCTTCTTCTTCGGCAGCAACAGCAGCCAGGGAGAGCGGCAGACGCGCGCGGGCATCGGCTCGGGGTTCATCACGCAGCCCAACGGCGTCATCGTGACCAACGCGCACGTCGTGGCCGGCGCCACCAATGTGAGCGTCGCCCTGCGCGATGGCACCACGTACCCGGCGAAGGTCGTCGGCATCGACGAGATGAACGACCTGGCCGTCCTGAAGATCGACGCCCGGAACCTCCCCACCGCGCCGCTCGGCGTGTCGCGTGACCTCATGATCGGCGAGTGGGCCATCGCCATCGGCAATCCATACGGCTTCCTGCTGGGCAACTCGGAGCCCTCCGTCACGACCGGCGTCATCAGTGCCACCGGCCGCAACCTGGTGGGGCAGAGCGACGGGCAGGGCGTATACGTCGACATGATCCAGACCGACGCGTCGATCAACCCCGGCAACTCGGGCGGACCACTGGTCAACGGCGCCGGCGACGTGATTTCGGGCGAGGGCCAGGTCCGCCGCGTCGCCTTC
>CAYHCW010000281.1:0-4761 GCA_964355025.1 uncultured Gemmatimonas sp.
CGCCCGACACGATGCCGACGTTGAACGTCGTCTTCGGCGAGAGCGGCACCTGGATGTCACTGATGCTGGCAACGGCGCGTCCCATCGCATGGATGGGATTTGGCATGCCGAAGGCGCCGTAGCTGTGCCCGCCCGGGCTCTGGAAGTGCACGGCGTAGCGATTGCTGCCCACCGCGCGACTGACGATCCCGTCGCCGGCGCCGTCCACGGAGATGAAGAAGTCCACCTGTCCCTTGTAGGTCGTGCCGAGCAGGTGCCGCGTGCCGCGCAAGTTGCCGGGCCCTTCCTCGCCGACATTGGCCACGAAGATCACGCGGCCGGCGAATTTCACGCCACCCTGTTTCACGGCTCGTGCCGTGGCGAGCACCACGGCGAGGCCGCGGCAATCGTCGCCGATGCCGGCGCCCGTCAGCCGGCTGCCATCGCGCACGACCTTCACGTTCGTCCCCTCGGGGAAGACCGTGTCGAGGTGCCCGGCGAGCATGACGGTGGGACCCTTGGCGCTGCCGCTGAACTCGGCGACGACGTTCCCCACGTCGTCAATGCGCGCGGTGTATCCGAGCGCGATCATCTCGCGCCGGAACGCCTCGCCGCGCACGCGTTCCTTGAATGGCGGGGCGGGGATCTCGCAGAGCGCCACCTGCTTGTCTACCGTCCAGGCGTTGGTGGCCTTGAGTGATTCGAGCGCGCGGGCCAACGCGGGCGGGTCGGCGGGCTGGTTCTGGGCGGCGAGTGCAAGCGGAACGAAGAGTGCGAGGAACGAAAATCGCATGTCGGTTGGCCGGAGAGGAGTCGCACGCAGGATCGTGAACCGTTGCCTGTTCCTTCTACGTTAGCCGATGGTGCCTCGCTGGATCAGTGGCAGCGCCGACCGATCGAGGCTGTTGCTGAACCCTGCCTTCCACGGGCCGACGCTTGACGACCCGCCCGGCAGCCGTACACCTTGCGAGACCATGACAATCTTGCCGCCATGAACCGCCTTGCCGCGCTGATCAGCGCCCTGTCTGCCGCCGGTGCGTTGACCGCCGCCGGGGCGCAAGCGCGCCCGAACCTCGCGGGCGAGTGGGCGCGTGTGGCCGACGCGGCCGACGCGGTCGTGACGGGCCGCCCTGCGGTGTCCGCCTCGGGTGACGCGGCCTTTCGTCGCGGCGAGATGGGAAGCGGATGGGGCTCGCCAGTTTCCATCACGCACGACGGCGACCGGCTGACGGTGGAGTACGTGTTCTTCGCGGAGTACGACCTGCAGCCGCCCATCCGGTTCAGCTACGCGCTCGACGGTTCCGAGTCGCGCAACAGCGTGATGATCGGGCACACCGCAACGGAGCAACGGTCACGCGTCGTGTGGGCGGGCGACACGCTCGTCATCACGACGCGTGTGCCCGGGCCCGCCGGTGCCGACGGGCGCGCGACCACGACCGAGGTACGGCAGGCGCTGGCGCTGGAGTCGCCGACCGTGCTCCGGGTCGTGACCACGCGCCGCGACGTGCTCGGCGGCGCAACCGCGACGTCGCACACGATCTACACGAAACGCTGACCGGCGCGCCGGCACTCAGTGCGCGCCGCCGCGTCTCGGGTGCGCTGCTACGGCCGCCGAAGTGGCGGTGTGTACGGGTCCTTTGTACCGGTTGGCACGTTCGGGTAGCGTTCCGCGCTCGCGGTGAAATCGGCGACGATCTTGTCAAAGATCCCGCTCGCCCACGGATTGGCGTCCTTGATGTCGGATTCCTCGCGCGGGTCCGACCGCAGGTTGAACAGGCGCATGAGCGGCAATTCCGTGACACGCGGCTCGGGCATGAACGCATAGTGGAACTTCCAGTCCCTCCACTTCACCGCGCGGACGCCGTTGCCCGTGAAGAAGAGTGCACTCTCGCGGCCCGACGTTGCCTGCCGCTTCTCGAGGAACGGCAGCTGGTTGACGCCATCGATTGCCCGATCCTTGGGCACGATGTCGGCGCCGGCAGCCGCCGCAATGGTGGGGAAGATGTCCACCTCGTGGACGATTTCATTTGACACCTGCCCGCGCGGGATGCGCGCCGGCCACCGGATGACGCACGGTGTCCGGATGCCGCCCTCCATCACCGTGTTGTACGAACCGCGCCACGGTCCCGATGTCCCCCGCCAGGGCCGCCGGGCCTCGGCGCCATTGTCGGTGCACCAGAACACCAACGTGTTGCGATCGATGCCCAGCCGCTTGAGTCCCGCGAGCACGATGCCCACGTTGAAGTCCACATCGGCCATCGCGTCGCCGATGTCACCCGCACCAGTCTTGCCCGCGAAGTCGGGATGCGGGAGCGTTGGGAAGTGGATCTGCGTGATGGGGTAGAACAGGAAGAACGGCGTGCGGGCGCGCACGCTGCGCTCCATGAAATCCACGCTCTTGTGCGCCGCCTCGCGGTCCACCGTGCGTCGCGCGGGGAGGTCAAACACCTTCGCCTTGGTGGCCGGTCCGCCCGCCTTCTGCTCCCAGATGGATGGCGCCTCGGTCGTCGCCGGGTTGAAGCCCCGCGTTGTCGTGATCTGCGCTTCGTTGCTCGTGTTGGGAATCCCGTACCACTCGTCGAAGCCCTGGTTGATGGGCGTGCGCCCCGCGATCCAGTTCGTGCCCCCGAGGTGCCACTTGCCGAAGAGCGCGGTTGCATAGCCGATGCTCTTGAGCGCCTCGGCGATCGTGACCTCCCACTGCGTGATCCCGGTGGGCTGGGTGGCGCCCGAGCGGATGGCATACCGGCCGGTGAGCAGCGCCGCACGCGACACGGTGCACGAGAACTCGACGTTGAAGTTGTCGAGCCGAATGCCCTGCGCCGCGATGCTGTCGATGTTCGGTGTGGGCACGCCGCGTACGCCGCCGTAGGCACCCACTTCACCCCAGCCCAGGTTGTCGGGAAAAATCAGCACGATGTTGGGGCGCTCGCTCGGCGCTGTCCGCTGCGCCGAAAGCAGCGGCGTACGCGCCAGCGTGAGGGCAAGGGCGGCCAGCAGCACGTGGCTCGCGTTGTGGCGAAGGGGGCGCATCAGCTCTGGGACAGGAGTGGAGGTCGCGGTCGGGAAACCCGTGCGGAAAGTATGGCGCGGGTTCAATTTGATTGCCACGGGATCATCCCTCGTTCCCTGCCCCCCCCTAGTGACGCAGAGACGCAGGCGCACCATATTGCCGGGCGTTCCCCGGTACGCCGTACCCGTGCTCCGCCCCCCCCGCACCCCGCCCTCCCGTCATGGTCTCCCGTCCCTGGCTTGCGCACTACGACGCTGGCGTCCCGGCGACACTCGGCGAGTATCCCCGCCGCACCCTCCTCGACTACATCGATGATGGGCTGCAGGAGCGTCCCGACCATCCGGCGCTGTTGTTCAAGGGACGAGCGATGTCGCTGCGCGAGCTCGACCGGGAGAGCACCGCCTTTGCCAACGGGCTCGCCGCGCTGGGAGTGACGCGAGGTGACCGGGTGGCGGCGATGCTCCCCAACACGCCGCAGTACTTCATCGTGGAACTCGGCGTGTGGAAGCTGGGCGCGATCCTCGTGCCCCTGAACCCCATCTACACCGAGGAGGAACTCGTCGGCCCGCTGACCGACACGGCGCCCAAGGTGGTGGTGACGCTGACGCCGTTCTATGCACACGTGAAGGCCGTGCAGGAACGCGCGGGCATACGGTACGTGATTGCCACAAACATCAAGGAATATTTTCCGGCGATGCTGCGCACGGTCTTCACGCTGTTCGCCGAAAAGCGGCTTGGGCACCGCATCACGCTGGAGCCGGGCGACATCTGGCTGCAGGACCTGCTGGCAGCCAATCGGGGCGTTTCGCGCCCCGCGTTTCGCCCGTCGCCCGACGACGACTGCCTGATCCTGCTCAGCGGCGGCACCACGGGCACGCCCAAGGGCGTGCGCGTGCACCATCACGGGCTGGTGATCACCGGGCTGCAGGTGCAGGCGTGGTTCGCCAGCGAGTTTCGCGCGTGGACCGACGTCTACATGCTGCCGCTCCCCATGTTCCACTCGTACGGGGCGTGCGGCGTGCAATCGGTCTGCTTCATCGGGCACAATCCCATTGCTCTGGTGCCCAACCCGCGCGACCTGAACGACACGGTGAAGACGTTCGAGAAAGTGCACCCGACCATCTTCTGCGGTGTGCCGACGCTGTACAACGCCCTGCTCACCCACCCGGACGTCAAGAGCGGCAAGGCGAACTTCGGGTCGCTTCGGGCCTGTGTCTCGGGCGCCGCGCCATTGCTGGCCGAGACGAAGAAGCGGTTCGAGGCCGCCACGGGGGCAAGCATCGTCGAAGGGTACGCGCTCACCGAGACGCTCCTGGCGGCGACCATCAACCCGATTCGCGGCGAGCAGAAGCTCGGCTCGGTGGGCATGCCGTTTCCCGACGTCGACGTGATGATCGTCGACGCCGAGGACGGAATGAAGATCCTGCCGGCGGGCGAGGTGGGCGAGATCTGCATCTACGGGCTGCAGATCATGCGCGGCTACTGGAACAACCCGGAGGAGACGGCGTTGATGCTGCGCACCGGCCCGGACGGCCGGCAGTGGATCTACAGCGCCGACCTGGGTTACATGGACGAGGACGGCTACGTCTTCATCGTCGACCGCAAGAAGGACCTCATCAAGCCAGGCGGCATGCAGGTGTGGCCGCGTGAGATCGAAGAGGTGATCCAGGCGCACCCGGCGGTGGCCGAGGTGGGCGTGCGCGGCTTCCCCGATGACTACAAGGGGGAGATTGCCGTGGCGTTCGTGGTGCTGAATCCCGGCGCGACGG
>CAYHCW010000282.1:0-4761 GCA_964355025.1 uncultured Gemmatimonas sp.
CGCGCGTCGTTGCGGCGACCATGCGCGAGGCGGTGGTGCTGCTCGCCGAACGCCGGGGCATCGTGCTGGTGACAGGCGCGGATGGCAAGCTTGCCGGCCTGCTCACCACCGGCGACCTCACGCGCCTGATGGAGCACGAGCACGATGTCTTTCCCGTGCGGGTGGACACCGTGATGGTGCGCGCACCCAAGACGTCGCACCCCGATGAGCTGGGCAGCGCCGTGGTCTTCCGCATGGAACAGCACGGCATCATGGCGATGCCCGTGCTCGACGACGAGGGAACGATTGTCGGCGTGGTGCACCTGCACGACCTGATGCGGGCGGGGGCAGCATGACCGCACGCGTACTACTGAGAGCGTACAGCGTACAGCGTACAGCTTCTTTTCTCCTGGGAGCTCTGCTGCTCACCACCGCCGCCTGCCAAAAGCCCCAATCCCCCAAGACCGGCGCCGCCGCCAAGGGCATCGACCCGCTGGCCGACCAGGTCGTGTTCGGGTCGCGTACGCTGGTGACCGATGGCGGCCTGCGCCGCGCCGAGGTGCTCAGCGACACCGCCCTGTTCTACGACGACAATACCCGCATGGACATGCGCATCGTCAATGCCGTCTTCTACAACTCGGCAGGGGCCAAGGAGGCGGTGCTGACGTCGCGCACCGGCCGCTACCGCACGCGGGACGGCGTGCTGGAGGCGCACGGCAACGTGGTCATCACCACGGTGGACGGGCGCAAGCTCACCACGGAAGAGATCCGGTTCGACCAGCGCGTCAATCAGATTGCCTCGGACAGCGCCTTCGTGCTCACGGAGGACGGACGCGAGGCCAGCGGCGTCGGTTTCGTGAGCGACCCCGACATGAACAACATCCGCATCCTGCACGCGTCGCGCGCCAAGGCCGGACAGCTCAAGGTGCCGAAGAACTGATGCGTGGCCTGTTTGTCGTCCTCGCCGGGATCAGCATCCCCGTGATGCTGGTCGCACAGCGTCAGGCCGCACCGAAGACGTGCAACCTCGAGCTCATCAACTACGACTCCACCACCACGCTCGCCATCAAGATGCCGAGCGGCGAGTACAACAGCTTCTACGGGCGGGGCGTGCGCGGCCGCTGCACCAACACCGACCAGCGCCTGGCCGGTGACTCGCTCGAGGCGATCGGCGACACCAGGTCGTACACGATCATCGGCAACGCGCATTACACCGAAAGTCGCGTGACGCTCGACGCCGACCGCATCTATTACTACCAGGTGGAGGAGCGGGTGGTTGCCGAAGGGAACGTGGTGGCCACCACCGACAAGGGGACGAAGCTCCGGGGGCCGCGTGCCGAGTATTTTCGCGCCATTCCGGGCTCGCGCCCGCTGTCGCGGCTCGTCGCTACCGGCCGGCCGGTGACGCGCCTCAGTCCGGCCGATGCCGGCGGCGGCACCAAGGACACCGTGGAACTCGTGGCCGACCAGATGGTCAGCGTGGGTGACTCGCTGATGTACGCGGGCGGCAGCGTCGTGATCACGCGTCCCGACCTCAAGGCGGTGTCGGACAGCGCCACGATGGATGCGGGCACCGAGTGGTCGCGCCTCACGGGGCGACCGCGGGTTGACGGCCTCGGAGAGTCGAAATTCTCGCTCGTGGGCCGACAGATCGACATGTGGTCGAAGCAGCGCAAGCTCGAGCGCGTGCTCTCGGCCGACTCTGCGCGCGCCGTCAGCGACGAAGTGACCCTCGCCTCGGACACCATCGACCTGCGGCTCGTGGACCAGCAACTCTCACGGGCGTTCGCGTGGGGCAAGTCGCGGGCACGCGCCCACGCCACGGATCGCGATATCGTGGCTGACTCCATCGATGTTCTCATGCCAGGGCAGGTGCTGCAGGAGCTTCGCGCCCTTCGCGGCGCATCGGCCACGAGTCGCACCGACAGCACCAGGTTTGTCTCCAGCGAAAACGACTGGCTGAAGGGCGACACCATCGTCGCGACGTTCGACACCGTGCGCGCCGTGGGGGACTCCGCGGCGAAGGCCGCCATCAAGTCCATCCTCGCCGTCGGCTCGGCCGCGTCGTTCTACCAGGTGCCGTCATCGCAGGGGGCGACGGCAGCTCCGAACCTGAATTACGTGAAGGGCAAGGCCATCACCGTGGCGTTCGGCGCCGATCGCACGGTTGGCACCGTGTCTGTTCGCGAGAAGGCGTCCGGTGTCTACCTCGAACTTGAGCCGCCCGATTCCCTGAAGGCCGACACGAGCACCACGCCGGCGGCCGGCGCCTCAGGCCGCGCGAAGCCCGCGGGCGCGAAACCGGTCACGCCTGCCGCAAAGCCCCTGCCGGCCACTCGCCCGGTAGTTCCCACCACCACACCCATCAGGAAGCCGTGACGACGCCAACCAGCGACCAGGCCCGCCAGATCGCCGAGCGCATTGCCGCCGGCGACCGCTCGGCGGCGCTCGCCCTGATCGCCCTCATCGGCGCGGCGGACGACGCAGGCGGGACCACGTTCAACACGCTGGCCGTGCATTATCGCGACGACTACCTGCAGTCGCTGCGCTCCGAGGGACGCGACGTGGAACGCGAAGCGGGGCGGCTCAGCCTGGACGAAGTGCGCACGCACCTCGCCAACGTCGCGCTGCCGCGCCTGGTCAGCGCCGGGTCGGTGACCGTCGGCGACCTCGACGATCCTGACAGCCGCGTGGCGCTCGCGCCCGCGCTGTGGGCGTCCGTCAGCGGTGGCCGCGACGCGTTCTCCGCGGCCCTGCGCGAGACGGGCGAGCACGCCGCACCCCGGGTCTCGACGGCCACGCTCGCTCGCGTCCAGGGCCAGAGCGTGCTCCGGGCCGAGGGCCTGGTGAAGACCTACCGGCGCCGCAACGTCGTCAACGACGTCGCGCTCGAACTGCGCCAGGGCGAGATCGTCGGCCTGCTGGGACCCAATGGGGCGGGGAAGACGACGAGCTTCTACATGATCACCGGTCTCATCCCGCCGACGGCCGGTCGCATCCTGCTCGACGGCACGGATATCACCAAGATGCCCATGTATCAGCGCGCCCGGCGCGGCATCGGCTACCTGTCGCAGGAACCGTCGGTCTTTCGCAAGCTGACGGTGGAGGAGAACATCCTCGCCATTCTCGAGGAGCTGCCGCTGAGCAAGGCGGAGCGTGCCGCGCGCCTCGAGACGCTGCTCGATGAGCTGGGGCTCAAGCACCTGCGGCTCAGCAAGGCGTACCAGCTCTCGGGTGGCGAGCGCCGGCGCCTCGAGATCACGCGCGCGCTGGTGACGCAGCCGAAATTCATGATGCTCGACGAGCCGTTCGCCGGCGTCGATCCCATCGCGGTGCACGACATCCAGAGCATCGTGTCAAGCCTGCGCCACCGGGGCATCGGGGTGCTCATCTCCGACCACAACGTGGAGCAGACGCTCGACATCGTGGACCGGGCGTACATCATGTTCGACGGCCAGGTGAAGGTGTCCGGCACGGTGCGCGACCTGGTGTTCGACGACACCGTGGCCGATATCTACCTGGGACCGACGCTGACGGCGCGCTTGCGTGAACGCTTTCACCGCGAGCACGGCGCCGACGAGGCGCCGCTGGTCGTGGCGCAGGCCGGGCCCGGGCCTGAGGACGCGGGCCCATGAAAGCGGGAATGAGCCAGTCCGTCCGGATGGGGCAGGAGATGAAGATCAATCCTCGCCTCTACCAGGCGATGGATATGCTCACCATGCCCCTGCTGGACCTCCAGCAGCATCTCAAGCAGGAACTGGAGATCAACCCGTTCCTCGACCTCGTCGAGGACGATGGAGAGGACGAGGAGACTGGCGACACGGAAGGCGAGAGCGACAGCGAGGAAGAGACGCCGTCGAACACCGACGCATTCGACGTGCCGCTCGACACGGTGGCCTCGACCCCCGACAACGACCCGCGCCAGCAGGAGACGGACTGGGAGGAAATTCTCCAGGACGGCTTCGACGTGTCGGGACCCCGCGAGGAGCGCGACGAACGGGAATGGGCGGAGCCGGTCACGATCTCGCGCGGCGGCCTCGAGGACGACCTGCGCGCGCAGGTGGCGCTGCTCGGCCTGAACCCCCGCCAGATGGTGCTTGCCGAGGAATTTATCGGGGACATCAACGACGACGGGTACCTCGCCTGCGGGCTCGAGGAGATCCTGCGCGGCATCAACGAGGAGATCCGGCACAGCGCTGAGGCGGCGGGACGTGACGACGAGAACCTGCCGTTCTTCACGATGGCTGAAGCCGAGGCGATGCTCGTCATCATCCAGGCCCTCGACCCCCCCGGCGTCGGGGCACGCAACCTGCGCGACTGCCTGCTGCTGCAGTTGCGCGAGGCGGGCCAGGACGCCGACCTTGCGCGACGCATGCTCGGGGAGTTCTTCGACGAACTGGTCGCGCATCGGTGGGCCGAGATTGCCAAGCGCACGGGGACGACGACGCTCGACGTGCAGCAGGCGGCAGACCGGATTGCCAAGCTGAATCCCAAGCCCGGCTTCGCCAAGTCGGCCAGCCTCGACAGCTACGTCATGCCCGATCTCGTCGTGGACAAGATTGACGGGCAGTACCTGGTCTTCCTCAACGACACCAATGTTCCGCGCCTCCGCCTCAGCCGATCGTACCAGGACATCGCGCGCGACCGCAAGAAGTTCACGCCGGAACACAAGGAGTTCATCGTCAGCAAGCTGAACGCCGCGCAGTGGCTCATCCAGGCCATCGAACAGCGGCGCCACACGATGCTCAAGGTGATGCACTTCATCGTCGACCGGCAGCGCGA
>CAYHCW010000283.1:0-4756 GCA_964355025.1 uncultured Gemmatimonas sp.
GCCCGGCGCGGGCGTGGTCACCACACGCGGCCACGTGCATTGGGTGGTCACCGAACACGGCGCGGTGAACCTGCACGGTGCCACGCTGCGCGAGCGCGGCGAGGCGCTCATCTCGATTGCGCATCCTGATTTCAGGGCGGAGCTGACGAAGGATTTGCGGCGGATTCGGCATTAACTGCTACTGCGCAACACGAAGGGGCACGAAGTTTCAAAGGGGGGCTCGGCGGACAGAACTGTCCGCCGAGCCCCTTTATGAATTGCAGTACTTCGCGAGTTCTTCGTGTCCTCCGTGGCTTCGTGGTGCGCAGTTCGGCCCCCTCTTGACAGATCCACCGAACACACGTAGTGTATCGCTACACCACTACACTACCTACCGTGTTCGAACGCATCGATCCCCGCAGCTCCACTCCCATCTACGCCCAGATCGCGGCCCGCATTCGGGTGGCGGTTGGCGCCGGCGAACTCAAGTCCGGCGACGGCCTGCCCTCGGTGCGTGCGCTCGCCATGCGACTGCGCGTCAACCCCGCGACCGTCGTGCAAGCCTACCGCGAACTCGAAGCCGAAGGACTCGTCGACATGCGCCAGGGATCAGGCACGTTTGTGAAGGACATCACGCCGGAACGCCGCGCCCGCGAGCGCGCCACCGACGCTGGCCGCCTGGTGCGCGAACTGCTGGCCGAGGCCGCGCGACGCGGCATCACCGCCGCCGACCTGAAGCACGCCCTCGACGCCGAGCTGGCGAGGAGCACGCGATGAGCGATGCCATTGCACTGAAGCACGTCACGTACCGGCCGGCCAGGGAGTTCGCCATCCGCGACCTCTCACTGACGGTGCCCACCGGCGCCATCTACGGTTTCCTCGGCCCCAACGGTTCGGGCAAGACGACCACCATCAAGCTGGTCCTCGGCATGCTGGCGGCCGACGACGGCCTTATTGAAGTGCTTGGTCACCAGATCCCGCAGGGCGCACCGCAGGCACTGGCCCGCATTGGCTATGTGCCCGAGCGCGTGCACCTGTACGCCTCGCTGACGGTCAGCGAGATGATGGACCTGCACCGCGCGTTCTTTCGCACGTGGGACGCCGCGCGCGCCGAGGAACTGCGCAAGCAGTTCAACCTGCGCCATGAGCAGAAGATCGAACGGTTGAGCAAGGGCGAATCGGGCAAGCTGATGATGCTGCTGGCGCTGTCCACGCAGCCCGACCTGCTGGTGCTCGACGAACCCACCGATGGACTGGACCCCGTGGTGCGCCGCGACGTGCTGGGCGCGCTGGTGGAGTACGTGTCGACGCGCGGCGCCACGGTGCTGGTGAGCAGCCACCTGGTGCACGAGCAAGAGCGCATCTGCGACTGGGTGGGCGTCATGGATGACGGCCTCCTGGTGGCCGAGATGCCGATGCACGCGTTTCGCAGCGGCATCAAGCGGCTGCGCGTGGCCGGGGCGCCGCCAGTGCTAGCGGCGGCGCCGTTCGTGCTGCTCGGCCGGACGCCGACGGCCGGCACCGAGGAAGAGTGGGGCGTGCGGGGCTGGCAGCCCGAGATGCGCGGCTGGCTCGAAGCACAGGGCGCGACGCTGCGCGAGACCATCGACCTGGACCTCGAGGAGAGCTTCGTGGAATTGCTGAGTACGGCTCGCACGGGAGGGAGCGCCTGATGTTCCGCGCCATTCTCTATACCCAGTGGAAGTGGAGCCGGCCGGTGATCCTGCTGGCGGTGATCGTGGCCGGATGGATTCCGATCACTGCGCTGCGCAGCTCGCCGTTCAAGACGATGGACAACTACTACATCCCTTCCCTGTACAGCAGCATCGCGTCCGCCGGTTTCGGGTACCAGATGCTGGCACTCGCCGTCGCGGTGGTGGTTGCCATTTCGGCGTGGCAGGCGGATGCGCACGGCAAGCACGTGTACGCCCTGTCGCTCCCGATTGCGCGCTGGAAGTTCGTGCTGCTTCGCTTTGCCGCCGGAGCTTCGCTGCTCGGTGCAGTGGCCGTCGCCGTAGGGCTGTTTGGTGGCGTCGCGGCCGCGCTCGCGCCATTGCCGCCGATGCTGCACGCCTATCCCGTCGGCCTCGCGGTTCGCTTCTGGCTGGGATCACTGATTCCGTTCGGGCTGATCTTTGCGCTCTTGGTGAGCAGCTCGCGTCGGGTGCGAGTCGTCTTCGCGGCGGTCGCAACGATCTTCGTCGTTGACTGGCTGCTGGCGGCATTCGGCGTCACCCAGACCACCGTGTTGACCCGGTGGTTGTTCGACCGCCTGTACACGGACGGCGGCCCACTGACCGCGTTCCTCACCCGGTGGATGTTGATCGATGTCTGACCGACGCATCGTGATCGCGCTGCTCCTCGCACTGGTCACGGGGTCAGCCCTGCCGGCGCAACAACCGGGTGACACGCTGGGCGCCCAGATGGCGGCGCTTCAGCTACGCATCGACTCGTTGTCACGGGCGCAGATGATACAGGAGTCGGCGGCGTATTGGGGCAATGTGGGGGCGGAAGTGCGCGTGGGCGGGGTGCGCCTGCGCACCACGCCTCGCCTGCAACCGCTGGCGACCGCGGCGATCACGGAGGCCATCAGCCAGTCCCGTCGCATCCTCGGCACCGACATCGATTCCCTGGCAGCGCACGTGGAGTTCACGCTGCGGGAACTTCGGTCGAGCAACAGTCGCGCGCCCCTGGCCTTCCTTGCCGGCAGCCGCGCAGCAGCGCGCACGGAGCGCACGACGTCGGCCGCACTCGAGGGACGGTTGGACGGCGCGGGCCTGACGGGAATCTCATTCGGGTGGCCGCTGAGGAGCGACGAGCTGACTAGCGGCGTCCTGACGCTGCTTGATCGCGCCGCGGGCAGCCGGCTACCCGCGCCCATTGAGCCGTGGCTCAATCATCGCCTTCCGCTTCGCGAGCCACCGGCGACGTTCTGGACCGACCTGTACCGACAGCTCGCTACGTCCGATGCCGGCGTAACTCGGCGTTGCGCCGGCGGTGACCGCGGGGCCTGCCGTGCGGCTTTCGCGGTGGACTCGCTGCCGACGAATCGCGTGGCTGCGTGGTACGACGAAACCGACCTCCCGAAGCTGGCGCGCACGGAGGGCGATCGACTGTCACGCGACATCCTGAATCGCGCGCTGAGCGGCGAAGAGCAGGAGAATTGCACCGCACGCAAACAACTCGACACCTGTCGTCGAATGCTGGCCTTGTTGGCACCCGACGCGTTTCACATCCCGATGCCCGACGCCGGTCGCGCCGCACTGGTCCGCATGGCCCTGCAGATGGGCGGACCAGACGCCGCCCGGCGGCTTCGCACGAGCGCTGGGTCAACGGTGGCCCTGCAAATCAGTGCGGCCAGCGGCGCTTCCGTGGATTCAGTGATCGGGCTCTGGCAGCAGCGCCTCATGGAGTCGCGACCGCATTCGCCGCTCCCGGATGCCGGCTTCGTACTCGCCAGCCTGGGGGTCATCGTGGTGTGCGGCGCGTGGGCGACCAAGGGGCAACCGTGGAAATGACCGTTCGTCGCGCCGCCGCGCTCGCCGTCGGCGCGTTCGCGCTCATCGCGGTGGCCAAGCCGCCGCGCCCCGTCGGCACCGTGTGGGATCGTTACACCAGCGCAGACAGCACGAAGCGCGTGCTGGAGGCCACCGGGGACTCCCTGATTCAGCTGCGAGCAGTCGCGCGGACGGTGGCCACGCGCGCCAGCGTGAACCGTATGCTGGCTGCCGCGCCCACGAGCATGCGTGACGGGGTGATTGCCGATGAGCGCATCGCGCCGTCACTGCGCAACCACCTGAGCACGGTGTACGCCGCGTCCCGGGCAAAGATGCCCGGCTCGTCGATGGCCCTGCCGATCTTCGTGGTGCTTGACTCCACCGGCGAGCTGGCCAACTCCATTCAGTGGCTCGAGTCTCCCAGCGCGGAGTCTCCGACGTGTGCCACCGTCGTCCAGATCAGCGCTTCGCTTCGTACCCTGCGCGATGGCCGCGCGCTCGCCACGGAGGTGCATCGCCGGCTGGGACCGCAGTTTCCGCAACCGAGGGACTTTGGGCTGTGCGGATTCGAGGCCACGTTTGGCGCTCCCTCGCCCGTGGTGCGGCAGTGGCTGCGCGAGCGCGGATGGATTTCCGTGCGCACGGGCCTGAGCCAGGCGCTGCCGCCGCGACCGAGCAGCGCATTTTTCTACAACTACTGGGGGGGGCGCTTCGACGACGGTTTGTACTGGGTGAGCTTCGACGGCTGTATCGCTGGCCGGCTCGAGGAGTGCGTGGACGCCGTCGCCCCGCGGCTGCTCGGACGCACGGTCGACATGGAGTCATACTCCTCCGAGCGTGGCACTTCCCGGTCTCGGTGGGGAGGACGCGGGTCGCCCGATCTGATGAACGCGCTCGCCTCGAGCCTCGGCCCGCAGCGCTTCGCCGAGTTGTGGCGCGCCGCGGACGCACCGCCCGACGCATATCGACGCATCACGGGCGTGCCGATGGACTCGCTGGCGCACCGGGTGCTCGTGGGCGACCGCCCGCGCCGGCACTCTGGAGCCACGGTGTCGTTTGGCGAGCTCATCGCGGTGTTGCTGGTGGCGGCGGCCTTCGCCGGCATTTCCACACTATCGCATCCGCGGAATCGGTGGCCGTGACCAATTAGGGACCCGCGTCGGATTCGGCATTAACTGCTACTGCGCAACACGAAGGCGCGAAGGGACACGAAGGGGCACGAAGTTTCAATGGGGGGTTCGGCGGACAGGACGTTCCGCCGAGCCCCCTTTGATTAGTCC
>CAYHCW010000284.1:0-4749 GCA_964355025.1 uncultured Gemmatimonas sp.
GAGCGCGGGGCCGTCGGAGCGCAGCGATTCAGCGGCGGTCTTGAACTCGTCGAGGATCATTAATAACCGTTGGCAGTTGGCGGTGGGCGGCTGGCAGCGTTTGGCCGACGGCACAAATCTAGCGCACAATCAGGGGTTCGTGCGGCTCGGCGTCGCACGGCCAGCCAGCGTATTCACCCCGGCCCGCCGCGTTCCACGCGCACGCGGCCACCTTTGCGCTCCACCACGGCCAGGAGCAGGCAACGCCGCCCCAGGTCGCGCAGGATCGCGCACACCACGGCGTACCGCTTCCCGTCGACGGGCGGGGTGTCCAAGCGCAGCATGCTCGGCAGCACGACCTTCTCGCCATCTGGCGCCACGGCGGCGCCAGGGGAAATCTTGATCGCCCCGCCATCGACGGCCACGGTCAATCCACTGAGTTGTCCAAAGCCGCGCGCCGCTCGACTATCACCGCCGGCAGATGCCTGCTCGCGCTGGAACTCCTCCGCCGTCAGCAAGAGGCCGGAAAAGAGTCTTCGTTTCGGGGCGTCCTGCGCGCCCGCCGCCTGAAACGCTGCTCCTGCGACAAGGCCAAGGAACACCGCGCTGACGCGGGCGGAATGGGCGAGAAACGCGGGCATGGAGGGTTGCCTCGCTCGGTGAGGGAACAGAGCCATCAAGAACCGACCGCAAGACAGTAGCTGCGCTCGCGGGCCAACGCAAAACCGGCAGGGAGCGCGAAGGCTCCCTGCCGGTCGATGCCGCGAACCGCGAGCTACGCGGCTTGCGTCAGCGCGGCGCGGGCCTTGTCGGCGAGCGCGGTAAACGCTGCCGGATCCTGAATGGCGATGTCGGAGAGGATCTTGCGATCAATCTCGATGCCCGCCTTCATGAGGCCGTTGATGAAGTTCGAGTAGTTCATGCCGTTGAGGTGGGCGCCCGCGTTGATGCGGATGACCCACAGGCGGCGGAACTCGCGCTTCTTGTTCTTCCGGTCGCGGTAGGCGTAGCGCCAGGCGCGCTCCACCGCTTCCTTGGCGGGACGCCACAGCTTGCTGCGGGCACCGAAGTAGCCCTTGGCAGCCTTCATGACCTGCTTTCTGCGCTTGAGGCGCGCCGGGGTGTTCTTTACGCGTGACATCGCTCCTCCTTACGCCGACAACAGGCGTTTGATTTTCTTGGCTTCACCGTTGGTCTCCACGATCGTGGGACGGCGAAGATTACGCTTCCGCTTGGACGTCTTCTTCGTGAGAATGTGGCTCTTGTAGGCTTTCAGGCGGCGCACCTTGCCCGTCCCGGTCACTGAGAAGCGCTTCTTGGCGCCCGAGTGACGTTTCATCTTTGGCATATGTAGACCTCGCCTACTTTGACGTGAGAATCATGGTCAACGACTTGCCTTCGAGCTTGGCCGAGACTTCGACCTTCGCCACGTCCGCAAGTTCCTGTGCAACCCGGTCGACCACCGCCCTGCCAAGCTCGGGGTGGGCAATCTGACGGCCGCGGAACATCAATGTCACCTTCACCTTGTTGCCTTCACCGAGGAAGCGCCGGGCATGGCGCGTCTTGGTGTCGAAATCGTGATCCTCGATCCCGGGGCGGTACTTCACTTCCTTGAGCAGGATCACGTGCTGCTTCTTCTTGGCCGACCGCGCCTGCTTCGCCATCTCGAACTTGTACTTGCCGTAGTCCATGATGCGGACCACCGGCGGGCGCGCGAGCGGCGCCACTTCAACCAGGTCGAACCCCTGCTCCACGGCCTGGGACAACGCCGCATCGACTTCCATGATGCCCAGCTGGGAGCCATCGGCACCGATCACGCGTACGGGGCTGATGCGAATCTGCCGGTTGACGCGTGGCGGCCGCTTGGTGGTGTCCTGAATGACTCGGTACCTCGAGACGGGGAAAACAAGAACGCGGACCCGGTACACCCGGATCCGCGCATCAACGACGGACGCGCACAAAACTGTGCTCGCCGCCTCTGCAGGGACTCCGGTAGCTCATCCGGCGAAAACACCGATGGCCGACGGGTGGGGCGAGCTGACGCTCACCCACTTGGCTGATTGTCCAAGGAACCTAGCCCGCCGAGGGGGGCCTGTCAACCGCTATCTCACGGCCCGACTTCCACTTGCCCCCTCCCCCCTCACCTGCACCCCGCACCCCGCACCCCTCACCCAGCAGTCTCGAGATAGTAGTTCCTGCCATCGTGTGCAGCATACCCCCACGCCACCGCCGCATCATGCTCAAACACCAATAACCATCGCTCCGCCAGCGCCGACGCCAGCAGCGCCCGCTTGCTCTCGAGCGTCACCAGCGGCTCCACGTCATACCCCATGATCCACGGCAGCGGCATGTGGTGCCGCGTGGGAATCACGTCACCCAGAAAACAGGCAATTTCGTCGCCGCCGTCAATCAACAGGCTCTGATGGTGCGGCGTATGCCCCGGCGACGGCAACGAGCGGATGCCCGCGATGATCTCGGTGCTTCCCGTGATGAGGTCGAGCTTGCCCGCCTCGCGAATCGGTTCCCAGTTGCGCGGAAAATACGACGCCGCCGTGCGCTCATTCGTGTGCATCGCGTAGTGCGCCTCGGCGGCCTGCACCACATACCGCGCGTTGGGAAACGACAGCACCACGCGCCCCTCGGCGTCCAGCGCCGTGTTGCCGCCCGCGTGATCGAAGTGCAGGTGCGTGTTGATCACCAGCGCCACGTCCTCGGCGCGGTGCCCGGCGGCCACGATGGCCGCCTCGAGCATCGTACGCTCGGCGCCGCCGTCGTTCTCCAGGCCATAGATGTCGAGAAACTTGGCCGTCTCCTTGTTCCCCGCCCCGGTGTCGACGAGCACCAGCCCGATGTCGTGCTCGATGAGCAGGCAGCGCATCCCCATCGGAATGCGGTTGCGCGCGTCGGGCGCAATGCGCTTTTCCCAGAGCGGCTTGGGCACGACGCCGAACATCGCGCCACCGTCGAGCATCTGGCCGCCGGCCTGCAGCGCGTGCACGGCAAAGCGCCCGATGCGGCGCGACTGAACGAGCGGGAGCGGAGGAGTCATGCCGATAATTTAGCGCGGTTCCCGCGCCGGGTCACGCGCCCGCTCAGGCGCCGGGCCCCAACCCTCGGTCGCTCACCGGGCGAGGCATCGCGCTGCGGCGCTTGCGTGCGGTGGCGGCCCGCGTGGCCAGCCACTCCTGCAGGGCGCCGAGCGTGTCGATGCCATGCTGTCGCTCCGCGTCACGCAGCAGGCCCAGCAGCACCTGCGCGGTGGCGCGCGCGTCGCCGAGGGCCCGATGGCGGCTTTCGATCTCGATGCCGTAGTGGCACGCCACCGAGTCGAGGTTGCGGCGCGGCAGGTGCGCGAGCAGTCGCCGGGCCAGCCGCACCGTGCAGAGCGGCGAGCCACGCAGCGCCTCGGGGCGGTCGGCCCGCTCGAACTCCACGGAGAGAAAGCCCCAGTCGAACGGCGCGTTGTGCGCCACGAACGTCCCCGCGCTGAGCGTCTGCGCCAGCTCGTCGGCGATGTCGGCGAAGGTCGGCGCGCCCGCCACCATCGCATTGGAGATGCCGGTGAGCCCGGTGATGAACGCCGGGATGGGACGCCCAGGGTTCACCAGCGACTGGAACGCCTCCGCAATGCGGCCATCCTCCACCACCACCGCCGCCACCTCGGTGACGCGGTCACCGGTCCGCGGGCTCGACCCCGTGGTCTCGACGTCGACGACGACGAAGCGGCAGTTGGAAAAGGCCTTCATCAGCTGAAGCGTATAGCAGCTAGCAGCTAGCGGCTAGCCGCTAGAAGCCGCGCAAAGTCCCCCGGCGACAGCACCTCAGGCCGCACTTCGGGGTCGAGCCCGGCGGCGGAGACCACCACGTCGGCCGCCTCGGCGTCGAGCGAGCAGATGGTGCGCACCACGCGCCGCAGCTGCTTGCGCCGCAGGCTGAACGCCGCCTGCACCAGCGCGCGATACCGCACCTCGTCCTCCTCGGCCACCACCGGATCGCCGCGCGGCGTGATGCGCAGCACCGCGCTCTCCACCTTGGGCGGCGGCGAGAACGAGCCCGCCGCCACCCGAAAGACGATCTCCGCGTTGGCCACGCACTGCACGTTCACCGACAGCGCGCCGTACGCCTCGCTGCCCGGCGCGGCGACCACGCGTTCGGCGACCTCGCGCTGCACCAGGTAGACCGCCCGCAGCGGGCGGGGTCGCTCGAGCGCATGAAACAGGATGGGCGTCGTGATGTTGTAGGGCACGTTGCCGGCCACCACGAAGGGGCCGCCGGCCAGTGCGCCGAAATCCGCGCTGAGGACGTCGCCCTCGACGACAGTGAGGCGCGCATCCCCCGCGTAGCGCTCCCTAAGCCGCGCGGCGAGTTCGCGATCGAGTTCGATGGCAATCACCCGTCGCGCGCGCGGCACCAGCACATCGGTGAGCGCGCCGCGCCCCGGCCCGATCTCGATGACCGTCTCGTCCGCCGCCGGCGCCAGGGCATCGACGATCCGCGTGAGGATGCGCGGGTCGGTCAGGAAGTGCTGGCCCAGGCGCTTTCGGGGCGGTGGATAGTGCATCAGTTCGTGCGCAGCACGACGAGCGCCTGGTCGTCCCGCGGCGGCACCGCGCCCATGTGCCCTTCCACCAGCGCAAACACCCCGTCCACGATGCGCCACGGCGCGTCGGCGCGTCGCGCCTGCACGACCTCGAGCACCGGTGCCTCGCCCAGCCGCTTTTTCTGCGGGTCGCGGGCATCGCTGATGCCGTCGGTGAACAGCACCAGCAG
>CAYHCW010000285.1:0-4712 GCA_964355025.1 uncultured Gemmatimonas sp.
AGTCGTCCTCGATGCGCACGCCGATGTTGGCGTACTTCTTCACGGCGCCGGCGACCTTCGCCCTGAGCGCGGCGTTCGCCGGCGTGTCCGGTATGATCTCCACCGTGTTGGCGCGCACGTACACACCCGGCTCGATGGTGAATGCGCTGCCCTCCACCATCGCGCCCTCGTCATAGACGTCGACGTCGTGCACGTCGAGCCCGATGGGATGCCCCAGTCCGTGCATGTAGTAGAGCCGGTACTGGGGGCAGCGGGCCGCGCGCGCGGCGGTTCCGCAGTCGTACTCCGCGTCCGGCGCCTCGATGAGCCCCAGCTTCGCGAGTCCGTGGCGCAGCACGGCAACGGCCGAATCGTTGAGCACCCTGAACGGCACCCCGGGCTTGAGCTGTCGCTCGGCGGCGGCCTGCGCCCCCTGCACGATGGCGTAGACGTCGCGCTGCGCCGCGCTGAACCTGCCGTTTACCGGCACCGTGCGCGTAATGTCGGCGGAATAGCCGGCGTAGTAGGCGGCCATGTCCATGTTCAGCACCTCGCCGTCCTGCATGAAGCGGTCGTCCTTGTTGTAGTGCAGCGTCGTCGAATTCGGCCCCGAACCGACGATCGAGCCGTAGGACGGGCCGTCCGCGCCGTTGCGGCGGAACGTGTACTCGGCCAGCGCCTGGATCTCGAACTCCGCCATGCCGGGCTTGATGGCGCGCAGTACTTCGCGGTGCGCCGCGGCGCTCACCTGGGCGGCGGTCCGGATGAGCGCCAGCTCGCCGGCCGACTTCCTGGCGCGCAGGCGCATGACGTTGGTGTTCACATCGGAGACCTTGACGTCCCGGTGCCTTGCCTTGAGCGCGTCGAGAAACTGATCGTCGGCGGTACGCGGCTTGACCGCGCCGGGCACGTCGGCGCCGCCCGCCGAGAAGTCCCCCACGGTGTACAGCGCCCCGCCATCGGCCAGCAGCGAATCGAGGACCCCGCGGAGCGTGCGGGATTCCCGCCCGTCCATGCCAAGCTGAGGCCTGACACCGGCGACGCCGAGCCGCTCGCCTGTCCAGACCTCCTGCGCAGGGTCCCTGGGCTCCACAAAGAGCAAGCTCCGCTCGGCGCCGCTGCGGCGCACAATCACCAGGGCTGCGTTTGGCTCGAGGAACCCCGTGAGGTACCGGAAGTTCTCGGCCTGCCAGAAATTCTGGAAGTTCTCCTTCGGCTCAGGCGCCCCGAACACCAGGAGGACGCCATCGCCGGGCAGCGACGCGGCGAGCGCTGCCCGCCGGGCCGTGTACTCGGGTTGCGGAATCTGGGCGCCCAGCAGGCTGGCGGTGCAGGAGAGGAGCGCGAGGGTGTGGAGGGCGTTCATGGCTCGGGGGGTCGCGGGAAGGGTCGATCCAAGATAACGTCGTTCAACGCGCCGTTCCTCCGGGCCGTTACCAGACCGTCTGCCACTGCGCGGCCGCCCGGCCGCGCGCCGACCCGCTACCCACACGACCATGCGCTCTTTCGCCCGTCGCGCGTTCGCCGCCATCGTCCTGGCCTCCGTACTTCCGCTTGCCGCCTTCGCCCAGGGCAAGCTGACCACGCCCAAGCAGTTCTTCGGGCACGAAGTCGGAGAGGACTACTGGCTCCCCAACTACGCCCAGTTCAGCAAGTACTGGGAAACGCTCGCCAAGGAGTCCGACCGCCTGGTACTCGACACCATCGGCCTGACCGCGGAGGGGCGCCCGCAGCTGCTGGCCATCGTCTCGTCGCCAGAGAACATCAAGAACCGCGAGAAGTACCGGCAGATCGCCGAGCGGCTGAGCCACGCCGAGGGGCTCACCGAGGCGCAGGCCAAGGCGCTGGCCAAGGAAGGCAAGGCCATCATCTGGATTGACGGTGGCCTGCACGCCACCGAGGTGCTGGGCGCCAACCAGCTGATCGAGACCATGTGGCAGTTCGTCTCGATGAACGACGAAGAGACGACGCGCATCCTCAACGACGTGATCATCGTCTTCGTGCACGCCAACCCCGACGGCATGGAGATGGTGGCCGACTGGTACATGCGCGAGAGCGACCCGAAGAAGCGCAACATGCAGATTCCCCGCCTGTACCAGAAGTACATCGGGCACGACAACAACCGCGACCAGTACGCGCTGAACCAGCCCGAGACGTTCAACATGAACCGGGCGATGTATCAGGAGTGGTTTCCGCAGATCATGTACAACCATCACCAGACCGGGCCGGCCGGCACGGTGCTGTTCGTGCCGCCATTTCGTGATCCCATGAACTACAACCTGCACTCGCTGATCATGACGGGGCTCGACCAGGTCGGCTCGGCGATGCACGCGCGCTTTGTCTCCGAGAACAAGCCCGGCGCGACGATGCGCGCCGCCACGTCCTACTCGACGTGGTGGAACGGCGGACTGCGCACCACGGCGTACTTCCACAACATCATCGGCCTGCTCACCGAGACCATCGGCAATCCGACGCCGATGCGCATCCCGTTCATTCCCGACAAGCTGCTGCGCAACGCGGACCTTCCGCTTCCCATCCAGCCGCAGGAATGGCACTTCCGGCAGTCCATCGACTACTCGGTGACGGCGAATCGCGCCGTGCTGGACTTCGCTCAGCGGTATCGCGAGACGATGCTCTATCGCAACTGGCAGATGGGCGCCGACATGATCGCCGCAGGGAGCAAGGACTCGTGGACGGTATGGCCCAAGCGGCTGCAGGCGATGAAGGACGCCATTGCCGCCGCTGCGCCGAGAACGGCGGCTCCCCCGGCCGGCGCCGGACGGGGTGGATTTGGCGCACCGCCCGCCGACCCGAAGTTCGCGGCGATGCTGCAGGCACCGGAACTCCGCGACCCGCGCGGCTTCATTGTGCCGGCCAGCCAGCCCGATTTTCCCACCGCGCTCAAGTTCATCGAGAAGCTGCAGAAGAACGCCATCGTCGTGCACCGCGCGAATGCGGCGTTCACCGTGGCCGGCAAGTCGTATCCGGCCGGCTCGATTGTCGTGAAGACGGCGCAGGCGTATCGCTCACACATCATCGACATGTTCGAGCCGCAGGACCATCCGAACGACTTCCGGTTCCCGGGCGCACCGCCGACGCCTCCGTATGACAACGCCGGCTGGACGCTTGCCCTGCAGATGGGCGTGCAGTTCGACCGCGTGCTCGACGGGTTTGATTGTCCGTGCGACCGTATTGAACCCTCGAAGCTGGTCACGGCGCCCGCCGGCCTGGTGGCCAAGGGTGGTTCGTGGATGCTCTCGCCGGTGCAGAATGACGCGTTTGCGGTGGTGGCGCGCCTGCAGAAGGCGGGCGTCGACGTGTATCGTGGACTCGACGGCAACTTTTACGTCGCGGCCAACGGCAAGAGCCGTCCGGTCGCCGAAAAGGCCGCGAAGGAACTGGGCGTGAACTTCGTTTCCGCCAAGCGTCCCTCCGGTGCGCAGAAGCTCACCGCCCCGCGCATTGCGCTGTTCGACCGCTACGGCGGCCAGATGCCGTCGGGGCACACGCGGTGGCTGCTGGAGCAGTTCGGCATTGCGTCCACCGACATCTTTCCGCAGGAACTCGATGCCGGCAACCTGCGCGCCAAGTATGACGTGATTGTCTTCCCCGACGGCTCGATCCCGGCCGTGGGCGGCGGCGGACGGCGTGGCGGCGGCGGTGGTGGCGCTGGCCCCGACACGGCCTCGCTTCCGGCCGAGTGGCGCAAGACCACCGGCAGCGTGACCGTCGACAAGACGGTGCCCCAACTCAAGGCGTTCATGGAAGCCGGCGGGCGCGTGGTGACCATTGGGTCGTCCACGTCGCTGGCACAGCACCTCGGCCTGCCGGTGGAGAGTTATCTCACGGAGGGTGGCGTGGCGCTGCCGCAGGAAAAGTTCTACGTGCCGGGCTCCATCCTGAAGGCGTCATTCGACACCACGGCCATGGTGAACAAGGGCATGAACGCCACGGCCAACGTGTTCTATGACAACTCACCGGTGTTCAAGCTCGGACCCGATGCCGCGGCGAAGGGCGTGAAGCGTCTCGCATGGTATGACAAGGCGCCGCTGACGTCCGGCTGGGCGTGGGGCGAGAAGTACCTCGAGGGAGGCACCGCCATCGCGCAGGCGTCGGTGGGCTCGGGTACGCTGTACCTGTTTGGCCCGGAGATCCTCTTCCGTGCCCAACCGCACGGGACCTTCCGTCTCTTCTTCAACACGCTGTTCGACGTCAAGCTGCCCATTCAGTAGCCGCTTCCCGTGGACGAGTGCGGGGCGGTCCTTTCGAGGGCCGCCCCGCATTCGTATGCTTGTACGGTCGTCGACCGTGTGCCATCAAGCGCCCAGTGAGTCGCCGCGTACGGCCCCAGCGTGACCAGTCAGCGAGCCCGAGAGCCAGTGACGAAGCGCCCAACCCTGATTACCCACCGCTCGGCCCGCCGGAACTCGGTGGGTGAGGTCATGGCGCCCCTCGGGCGCATGTTCCTCTGGTTCCCATCCGAGCAGGCCCTCGCCAAGGTGGTGACCCTGCTGAGCTCGCACACCCTGGACTTCGAGTCGGCCGAGGGCGACGCGCTGGTGGTCGATGTCGAATGGAGCGTGTTGCGGGACCTCGTGGGCCCCATGCGGCGCCTGCTCACGCACGGCGAGTCCGAGGAGACCCGCGTCCTCTACAAGCCGGCCGGGGGGGCGTTGTCCATCAGCGACTTCCCGACGGTCAAGTCGTACTCGCAATTCGCCCTCGTCAGCCAG
>CAYHCW010000286.1:0-4710 GCA_964355025.1 uncultured Gemmatimonas sp.
CAGCCGTCCGGCGCGCCAGCCGAAGAGACGCAGCGCGACGCGCGGTGGCTGCGTGCCGTGCGGTCGATCTCGCTCAGCGGCTTCGCGGCGGTGCAGAGCGCAGCGCGTTCTGGTCCGGATGATTCCTTTTCCCTGCTCGGAACCGAGCTGGACGGGGCGATCGAGTTCGGCCGCGCCCTGCAGGGCGCGGTGGCGTTGGTGTACGATGGCACGCAACTGGCAATGCCGGTCGGATTTCTCGACCTGCACGTGGGCGGGGCGCGCATCGCACCTCGCGGCGGCATCTTCGCCGAGCGGGGGTTTCACCTGCAGGCCGGGCGCTTCGACCTGCCGTTCGGCGGCGACTGGCAGCGTTTCGCGCCTCCCGACCGCGCATTGAGCTCGGCGCCCGCCATCACCGATCTGATCGCCGACGGCGGGCTGAATGACATGGGTGTGCGCGCCTTCTCGGTCGGCGCGCGGTGGAATGCGTCGGCGTGGCTGGTGCAGGGGGCGCTGGCCGGGCGCGCCCTGGGTGCGCGGGTGGCGCTCACTCCGTTCAGCAACCCCTTCGTATTCCGCGGTCCGGCCTCGGCCCGCCCATTCGAGATCGGCCTGTCCACGCACCTCGATGGCCGGGACGGGCGGATCGTCGACCAGCGCGTCGCCCTCGACGTCGATCTGCGTCACGGCGACTTCAACCTGGCCGCCGAGTGGCAGGATCGACGCGTTGTACACGAGGTCCAGGGTCTGGCCATCGGCCGCGCCCGGGGTTGGCACCTCTCTACCGAGCTTCCGGTCTGGTCGCCCGGTTCGGTCGGTACGCTGGTGCTCGCCCGATGGGAGGCGATGCGCGGCGACGCGTTGGGGACGCCGGGACTGGGCGAAGAGAGCTCGTTGCGGCGTGCGGTCGCCGGCATTCACGTCGACTTGGGCTCCTTGGTGGTGCTGAAGTGCGAGGTCGGGTGGCGGCTCGGCTCGCCGCAAGGAAACGGGCTGCCGGCGCGCAGTTGGCTGTTGGACGCGATGATCAAGAAATGGTGACGAATACCCGCGCTCGACTCGCCCTGCTGATCGCCATTACTACGCTGGCCGCCAGCGGCTGGGCGCTCGCGCAAGGGAGTGGCGGCGCACACCGGGTGAAGGCCCACGACGAAAGCCTCGCCGTGGAGCGCTGCGCCGAATGCCATGCGGCCGGGGATTTGCGACGCGCATCGCCCTCCGCGCGCGGCGGCTGCGACGCGCAGTGCGTACAGTGCCATGCGGCCGACACCGCGGCGCATCATCCGACGGGCGCGATCGTCCCGCAGTTGCGTGAGTCTACCCTGCAGCGTTCCAGCGGCGGTCGAATCGCCTGCCGAACCTGCCACGACCTATCGCGTGCGGCCACCGACACCGTGCCGTGGCGCGCGCAAAGCCTGTTCGACGCCGTTTTCCGCCGGCAGTCGGCCTACGCGACGTATCACCTGGCCATGCGCAACCAGCGCGGCCAGCTCTGCCAGTCCTGCCACTGAGATTCCGCCCATGACCATCCAGCGCCGCCGTCTCCTGTTGATTGACCGACGGTTCCAGTTCACCCTCATCGGCACGCTCCTGGCGGTTCAGCTGGTGCTGCTTGGCGGGGCGGTGGGCGTGCTGTGGCTCTTTCTCGACAGCGAGATGGGCGCCACGCTGGCCAGCGCACATGCCACGGCCATCAGCGTGCGTGCCCTGCTGGGACCGGTGCTGGCGACCGTCGCGAGCGTCAATGCACTGGTGGCCATCGGAGCGACCGTTGCCGTGGTGTTGGTGGCAAGCCACCGGATTGCGGGACCGTTGTACCGGGTGCAGGCAGCTCTGGCCTCGGTTGAACAGGGCGACCTGGTGCCGTTCACCGCCATCAGGGAGCACGACCAGACGGGACCGCTGGCCGCGCAGCTGACGGCGACGGTTCGCCAACTGGCGAACGACGTGGCGATGGCTCAGCAAGGGCTCGATGCGGCCGTCGCATCGTGCACGGAAACAGGGCAACCGGTGCCGCCGGCCGTGCATTCGGCACGCGAGCACCTGCGGCGCTATCGGGTGAACCGCGGCTCCGTGCCCGAAGGCGCGTGAACACGGTAGGGCCAGCGTCAACCGCGGGCCGTGCGTAGCTTGAGGTTGAACCCACATCAGCCCCCCGCATGCCATTATTTGCGCTCGCCGTCGCTGCACTGATCGCCACGCCCGCTCACGACACGCCGCCCGTCGCCACCGGGCGGGCCGTGCGGGCGGATGTCGCTCCCGTACTCGACGGCCGCGACACCGACGCGGTCTGGCGCACGGCGCCAGCGATGGGGGGCTTTCGGCAGTTCTCGCCCGCTGAGGACGCCGATACGGACTTTCGCACTGAGGCGCGGGCGGCGTATGACGAGAAGTACCTGTACGTCTTCGTTCGCGCATTCGACCCGCACCCGGACAGCATCGTCGCGCTGCTGAGCCGCCGCGACGAACGCACCGCGTCCGAGTGGCTGAAGGTGGTCGTCGATTCGTACCACGACCGGCGCACGGGAATGCAGTTCATGGTCAACCCGGCTGGCGTCAAGCGCGACGCATCCATCTACTCCGACCACATCGAGGACGGCACCTGGGACGCCGTCTGGGACGTGGCCACGCGCGTTGACTCGCTGGGGTGGACCGCCGAGTATCGCATTCCCTTCAGTCAGATGCGGTTCAACGAGCGCGACGAGCACACGTTTGGGTTCGGCATCTGGCGCGACATTGCCCGCCGCAACCAGCGCGACGCATGGCCCGTGTACCGCATGTCGCGCCAGGCGTTCGCCTCTCAACTCGGCGAGCTGGTCGGCATCCGCGGCATCGGCAAGGCGCGGCGTCTCGAACTGCTGCCTTACGTGGTGGAGAAGAACGTCACCGAACGGCGCACGGCGAGCTGGGGACGGGCCGAGCAGCGCACCGCCGGTTTCGACGTGAAAGCCGGGCTCGGATCAAACCTCACGCTCGACGCGACGGTCAACCCCGACTTCGGCCAGGTCGAAGCCGACCCGGCCCAGCTGAACCTCTCGGCCTTCGAACTGCGCTTCGACGAACGCCGCCCGTTCTTTCAGGAGGGGGTGGGGCTGTTCAAGTGTGGCGGCCCGTGCGAGGGCACGTTCTACACGCGCCGCATCGGCCGCACGCCGCAGCTGCGCGCGTCGTCGCGCGACCCGGCGTTCACGTCGATCCTCGGTGCCGGCAAGCTCACGGGCCGCCTGGCCAATGGCGTGCAGGTCGGGTTCGTGGGGGCGGTCACCGCGCGCGAAGTCGGCGCCTCCGGCACGACCATCGAACCGCGCACCAATTATTTGGTGGGACGACTGGTGCGTGATTTCCGTGCGGGACGCTCGCAGCTGGGCGCGCAGGTGACTTCGCTCAATCGCGAGCTGGACGACGTCACGGCCCCGGTGCTCCGGCGGTCAGCCGTGATGGGCGTGGTGCAGGGCTATCACCGGTTTGGCGGGGGCAGGTACGAACTGCAGGCCTACGGCGGCACCAACCGCGTGGAGGGGAGTGCGGCGGCCATTGCGCTCACCCAGCTGGGCAGTGTGCATTACTATCAGCGCCCGGACATCGGCGAACGCTACGACCCCACGCGCACCTCGTTGGGCGGTTCCACACTCTCGGCCACGCTGAAGAAGACCGCCGGCAGCGTGCGCTGGGACATCTACACGCGGCGAGCCACGGCGGGCCTCGAGCTCAACGACATGGGGTTCGTGCCCAACGTCAACGACGCGCAAGTCCGCAGCCAGATGACGTTCCTGAGCCGCAAGCCCGGCACCTGGTACCGCCAGGTGAACGCCTTCTTCCAGCACGATGCGCACTGGACCGCGAGCGACGGCCTTCCCTCGGGCATGAATGGCCAGCTGCACGCGAGCGCCTCGCTGCTCAACTTCTGGGGCGTGGCGCTGACGGTCGACCTCGCCAACCTGGCCAACACGCATTGCGTGTCGTGCGCCCGCGGCGGCCCCGCCGTGCGGCAGAGTCCGCGCGCGACCTATCGGTTCAACCTCGGCGGCGATGCTCGCCGCGCGATCGAACCCAGCGTTGACCTGCGCACCGGCAGCGGTGACGGCGGGCGCAGTACCTGGCAAAGCGCCGGCGGCACGGTGAAGCTGCGATTGGCCAGCCGCACTTCATTTGAGGTGGGCGCCAGCTACGAAGACCGGGTGGAGGACGCGCAGTGGGTGGGCAACTACGGTGCGCCGCTCAGCGACACCACGCACTTCACCTTCGGCCGCCTCGCACAGAAGACCACCGCCGTGACGTTGCGCGGCACCTTTACTGCAGCGCCGTCGCTGACGTTCCAGTTCTATGCGCAACCGTTCGTGAGCAGCGGCGCCTACACCAACTGGCGCGAACTCGCCGAGTCGAAGGCCGTGCGGTATGACGCCCGGTACCGCGCGTATCGTGACGGCACATCGCCCGGCGGCTTCAACGTGAAGCAGTTCAACTCGAACGCGGTCATGCGCTGGGAGTATCGCCCGGCATCAACGCTCTTCGTCGTCTGGCAGCAGGGGCGGACGCAGAGCGGCATGAACAACGGCACGTTTGCGTTCGCGCGCGATTACCACGACCTATTCCGTACGCATCCGGACAACACGCTGCTCCTCAAGCTGGCCTACTGGTTCAATCCGTAGGCAGCGCCGTCTTGAAAGATCCCTCGGCCGCGTTCGCGCGCGGCCGGGGGATCGTCGCGTTGTCGGCATCGGACCGCGA
>CAYHCW010000287.1:0-4669 GCA_964355025.1 uncultured Gemmatimonas sp.
CACCCTACTCCCACTCGATCGTCGCCGGCGGCTTGGAGCTCACGTCGTACACCACGCGATTCACGCCCCGGACCTCGTTGATGATGCGGCTCGAGATGCGGCCCAGCACGTCGGGCGGGAACGGGAACCAGTCCGCCGTCATGCCGTCGGTGCTCGTGACCGCGCGCAGCGCCACCACGTGTTCGTACGTGCGGCCGTCTCCCATGACTCCGACCGAGCGCACCGGCAGGAAGACGGCGAACGCCTGCCAGATATCAGCATATAATCCGGCTGAACGGATCTCCTCGAGGTAGATCGCGTCGGCCTGGCGCAACGTGTCGAGGGTCGTGCGGTCGACGGCGCCGAGTACGCGAATGGCCAGGCCTGGGCCCGGGAACGGATGCCGGCCCACCATCTCCTCGGGCAGCCCGAGCTCGCGGCCGACGTTGCGCACCTCGTCCTTGAACAGCTCACGCAGCGGCTCGATGAGCGTGAACTTCATGTCAGCCTTCAGTCCGCCCACGTTGTGGTGCGTCTTGATGGTCGCGCTCGGGCCGCCCTTGGCACTCACCGACTCGATGACATCGGGGTACAGCGTCCCTTGCACCAGAAACTCGGCGCCCTGCCCCGCCGCCGCCGCCGCGTCCTCGAAGACGTCGATGAACGTGTGGCCGATGATCTTCCGCTTCTGCTCGGGCTCGTCCACGCCGGCGAGGGCCGAAAGAAACCGGTCCTCGGCGCGCACCGTGATCAGCTTGATGCCGAGGTGCCGCCCCATGGTGCGTTCCACCTGCTCGCGCTCGTGCAGGCGCAGCAGGCCGTTGTCGACGAAGATGCACGTGAGCTGGTCGCCGATCGCCTTGTGCACGAGTGCGGCCGCCACCGACGAGTCCACGCCGCCCGAGAGGCCGCAGATGACGTGCTTGTCGCCGACGAGTTCGCGGATCTTGGCGACCTCGATGTCGATGAAGTGGCCCGGCGTCCAGTCGGGCGCACAGGCACAGACGCCGAAGAGGAAGTTCTGGATGATGTCCGCGCCGCGCACGGTGTGCGCCACCTCCGCGTGAAACTGCACGGCGTGCACCGGCTTGGTGGCGTGCCGGAACCCGGCGATGACGCGATCGCTCTGCGCCGTCACGACATAGCCGGGCGGCGCCTCTTCCACGTGATCGCCGTGGCTCATCCACACGGTCGTCCGCTCGCCGGCGGCAAACCCGGCGAACATGCCCGCCGGCTCGGTGACCTGCACCTCGGCGCGGCCGTACTCGCGACCACCGCCGCCGACCACACGCCCGCCTTCGGCGAGCGCAATCCACTGCATGCCGTAGCAGACGCCGAGCACCGGCGCGGCGTCGAGAATGCCCGGGTCAAACGTCGGCGCGCCCAAGTCGGTGACCGAACTCGGCCCACCGGACAGGATGATGCCGCTCGGGTTCCACGCGCGAATCCACTCGAGCGTCCGCGTGGGCGGGTGGATCTCGCAGTACACGCGCGCCTCGCGCACCCGGCGCGCAATGAGCTGGGTGAACTGCGATCCACAATCGAGAATCAGTATGCGCGACACGTATGGTCCGAGGTTGTTGGCTCTGTCGTATTCTGTAGTACTCTGTAGTACTCTGTCGTACTCTGCGGTGCTAGAACCGCCACTCCGGCCCATCCAGTTTCACAAACTCCACGTGCTTCGACTCGAGGTCGAGGATCGCCGCCGTCGGCGCGCCGTTCACCCAGCCGCAGCCCTCGCCCGGATTCACGATCAGCGTATCGCCGCGCGTCTTCATCTCCTGCTTGTGCTCGTAGCCGTGGATCACAAACCCGTGCGACAGCATGGACCGCTCCGAGACGTCACCGAGATCGTGCACCAGCAGGATCTTGTGCTCGCCAAGCTGCATGGAGTGCGGCGCCTCGAACAGCTCGCACGCCAGCGCCTGCGCGGCCATCGCCTTCAGCCCCTCGCGGTCGCCGTCGGTGCGGCCAAAGACGCCCACCATCGGCGCCGCGTAGTCCTGGAATGGCTGCAGCGCGAACGGCGCGCAGTAGTCGCCCGCATGCAGCACCATCTCCACGCCACGCTGCTGGAACTCCTCGAGCAGCCGGACAATCGCCGGCAAACGATCATGGGTGTCACTGATGAGACCAACGCGCATCAGGCCTCCTTCCATTCGAGGGTCTCGGCTTCGAGCCGGACCAGGTCATCGTACGTTTCGCGACGCGTGATCACCGTCCAGCGCGACCCGTCCACCAGCACCTCGGGGGCGCGGGGACGGCTGTTGTAGGTGAGCGCCATCGCATAACCGTACGCTCCCGTGGTGTGCACCGCGAGCAGGTCGCCCGGAAGCACGTCGTCCATCGTCCGGTCGCGGGCAATGAAATCGCCCGTCTCGCAGATCGGCCCCACGACATCCACGGTTGCCGAACCACCGCGAGGCAGCACCGCCTCGATCGCGTGGTAGGCGTCATAATGCGAGGGGCGCAACAGGTCCGACATCCCCGCATCGCAAATCACGAAATCCGTGCCGCCACTCGGCTTGCGGTACAGCACCCGCATCAGCAGCACGCCCGACTCGGCCACGACGAAACGCCCCGGCTCGACGATCAGCTCGAGCCCCAGCGCCGTCGCCACCGGCGCGATGATGCCGGCAAAGCGCTCGAGGTCAGGCGCGTCCTCGGCGCCGTAGCGCGCCGGCAGCCCGCCGCCGGCGTCGAGGTAGCGCAGTGGCGCACCCTGCGCCTGCAGCGAGCGCGCCAGCTCGGCCAGGCGCTCCACGCCGTCGCGGTAGGGATCGAGCGACATCAGCTGCGAGCCCACGTGCATGTCGAGGCCCAGCAGCTCGACGTGCTTCGACGCCAGCGCGCGCGCGGCGATGAGTGGCACGTCGCCCCACGGAATGCCGAACTTGTGGCCGCGCGACCCGGTGGCGATGTACTGGTGCGCGTTGGCCACGTGCACCTCGGGGTTCACGCGGAAGGCAATGCGCGCGCGCACGCCCATCGCGCGCGCCTCGTCCTCGACGATTGCCAGTTCGGCCGCCGACTCGACGTTGAGCAGCTTCACGCCCGCCTGCAGCCCGGCGCGAATCTCGGCGCGCGTCTTCCCCACCCCGCCAAAGATGATCTCCGCCGGCGCAAAGCCCGCGCGCTGCGCGCGCACCAGCTCGCCGGCCGACACGACGTCGGCGGCGCACCCTTCGGCGCGCAGCACCTGCAGCAGACCGTGACTGCTGTTGGCCTTCAGCGAGTAGTGAATGCGGTGCGGCACGCCGGCGAGCGCGGCCTTGAGCGCCCGCAACCGCTCTCGCAGGGCGTTCGCGCTGTACACGTAGGCCGGCGTGCCGGCCCCGGCCGCGATGACCTCCAGCGGGACCCCCTCGCACCAGAGGGCCCCGTCGTGACGCAGGTACGGCCGTCCTAGTACGCCTTCGCCCATATGGCTTCGACCGTCGCCGCCTTGCCGCACGCCAGGCAGTGGGCCGGCGCCTCGTCGCTGCGAAACTCCGCATCGGGCATGCAGCGAATGGTCGCCTTGGTCTCCTCCTTCACCTTCGCCTCGCACGCCGCGCTCTCGCACCAGCCCGCGTACACAAAGCCGCCCGCGCCCTCCATGATCTCCCGGAAGCGCTCGTACGTGATCGCCCCGCGGTAGCTGTTCTCCTCACGGCGCGCGAGCGCCGCCGCGAACATGTCGTTCTGGATGCGCTCCAGCAGCGCCGCCGCCGCCTCGGGGAGCCCGTCCATCGGCATCGCCTGCTTCTCGCGCGTGTCGCGGCGCGCCGCGAACACCGACTGCTTCTCGAGGTCCTTGGGGCCCAGCTCAAACCGCAGCGGCACGCCGCGCAGCTCCCACTCGTAGTACTTCGCGCCCGGCTTGAGCCCGTCGCGCAGGTCGATGTGCACGCGCAGCCGGTCGGTGGCCCCGCGACCTGACCAGGAGGTGAGGTCTTCCTTCAGCTTCACCGCGGCCGCCGTAAGCTGCGCCCGCTGCTCATCGCTCTTCCAGATGGGAACGATCACGATCTCGATGGGCGCCAGCTTCGGCGGCACGCGCAGCCCGTTGTCGTCGCTGTGCGTCATCACCAGGCCACCGATCATCCGCGTGCTCACGCCCCACGACGTGTTCCACGCAAAGGCCATCTCGCCCTTCTCGTCCTGGAACTGCAGCTCGAACGCCTTGGCAAAGTTCTGCCCGAGGTTGTGCGACGTCCCGGCCTGCAGCGCCTTGTTGTCCTGCATCATCGCTTCGCACGAGTAGGTGCGCACGGCGCCGGCGAACTTCTCGCTCTCGCTCTTGAGCCCGGTGATCACGGGCATGGCCATCCACTCTTCCATGAACGTGCGGTAGACGTTCAGCATGCGGACCGTCTCTTCCTGGGCCTCGTCATGCGTGGCGTGCGCCGTGTGCCCCTCCTGCCAGAGGAACTCCAGCGTGCGCAGGAAGAGCCGCGTGCGCATCTCCCAGCGCACCACGTTGGCCCACTGGTTCATCAGGATGGGCAGGTCGCGATACGACTGCGTCCACTTGGCGAACATGTGGTAGATGATCGTCTCCGACGTCGGCCGGATGACCAGCGGTTCCTCCAGCAGCTTGCCGCCGCCGTGCGTCACCACCGCGCACTCGGGGGCAAAGCCCTCCACGTGCTGCGCTTCCTTCTTCAGGAAACTCTCGGGGATCAGCAGCGGGAAGTACGCGTTCTGG
>CAYHCW010000288.1:0-4663 GCA_964355025.1 uncultured Gemmatimonas sp.
CCCTCCGTGATCTCGCCGAACACCGTGTAATCGCGCCCCAGCCGCAGGTTGTCCTTGAGGTTCACGAACCACTGGGCGTCGCCGGTGTCGTGGCCACGCGTACTCATCCCCACCGTGCCGCGCACGTGCGGCACCGTGCCCAGTTCATCGCGCAAGAAGCGCGGATGTCCCACGTATTCATTGTCGCCGCGGCTCGGCCCCTGAATGACGAAGTCCGGCTCCACGCGGTGCCACGCGAGATTGTCGTAGTACCGTGAGCGCACGAGCGCGAGAATGCGTGCCGCCATGATGGGCGCAACGTCGCCACGCAGCCGCACCACGAACGACCCGCCACCGCTCGCCGGCGCCATCACCACGCGCAGCCGTACCTCCTCGCCCAATGCCAGCCGCACGGCGTCACCCGGCAGCGTGCGCGCAAACGGCGTGCAGCGCGGTGTCGTGGCAGTGCCAAGCCTGGTGGCAATCGTCGCGGCCTTCGCGGCAACCTCGCAGTCAAAGTCCAACGCCAGCGCCGCCACCTCAGGTGCGTCGGCCGCCTCCGCAAAGTCGGCAACGCGTGCCATCACCTCCGTGCGCGCGTCGCGCGAGGTCTCGCTGGAATCGCGACGCAGACGGTACGCGGCGGCAATCACCGCACGGCGAAGCGCACGCGACGCCGCGCTCCCCTTCAGTGCAATTGCGCCGGCGCGCACGGCCTGGTATCCCCCCGCCTCGAGGGCCAGCACAAAGAGGCTGTCCTGCTGGTGCCCCGTGAGCTTCGCCAGCGCGTCGATGGCCGCTTCCTTCACGTTGTCATTGCGGTCGCGCGCCAGGAGCGTCAGTGCGCGTTCGTCGGCCAGCACCAGCGCCGCGCGCGCCGCGTACACACGCACCCACGGCGACGGGTGAGTGATGAAGCCGGGCATCTGGTTCCGGACGTCATTGGGCGAGACGCGCGCGAGCGCCACCAGCGCGTGCGCCGCCGGCTGCCAGGCCGCGCCCGTGTTGGTGCGCGACGACCGGCTCGACGACGCCAGCCAGCCGCGCAGGCCCGTCACCATCGCGGTGTCCGCACGGCACGAGGCATCCACGAGATCGGACGCGCGCAGGCGCACGTGCCACACGCTGTCGCTCAACGCCCGGCGCAGCGCGACGCAATCGACCTTCTTCGGATCCAGCGCGCGATACCGCAGCCGCCACGCGGGCTCCGCATACACCGGAGGCGCTGGCAACACCCCCAGCGAATCACGGCCGGCAAATTTGGCGTCGCGCATGCGCGCCAGCGCCCGGCGCGCAACGAGCGCCACGCGCGCATCGGCACTGGCCACGCCCTCCACCAGCGCGCGATCGGTGGTGTCGCGCCGGTCCTCGGCGCGGAGAATCCGCCCCACGAGCGCGGCATCCGCGCCCCCAACGGGCGACTGGGCAGGAAGTGCAGCGGCCGAGACGACCGCAAGCAAGACGACGAGTGAGCGCATCATGCGCCCCAATCGAAACGCCGCCGCCGCCGGGCGCAAGAGTGGCCGTCAGCGTGGCGGGTCACCGCCACGTGCGCTATCATCGATTCATGACTTGGATCAAGACCTTCGCCCCGATGGCCGAACCCGGTGCGCTGCGCGACGCGTTCACCGAACAGGCCAGGCTGTATCCCAGGGAGTATCAGCAGACGGCGATGCCGCACCTCGCGCCGCACGAGGGCATCAGCGCGTCGCACAGCCTCATTCCCGATCTGCTGAAGCACGCCTTCAGCACCTTCGGGGCGGCCATGGCGCCCGGCCTTCCGCTCGAACGGCGGCATCACGAGATGATCGCCACCGTCGTCTCGGTCACGAACACCTGCCGGTATTGAATGGACTCGCACGCAGAGTTTCTGCGTCGGGTGTCAAATGATGAAGCGCTGGTGACGGCCATTCTCACCGACTGGCGCACCGCGCCGGTGCCGGCCAACGAGATGGCCATGCTTGCCTATGCCGTGGACATCACCCAGGACGCCGTGCGCATCACGCCGGCCCGCCTGGATGCACTGCGCGCGCTGGGGTGGAATGACGTGGCCATTCTCCAGATGACGTCCATCGCCGCCTGGTTCAACTACATCAATAGAATGGCCGACGCCCTGGGCGTCGGCCGGGGCGCTGGACCGGAACAGCCAGCGAACGGGCCCGCCCCGGCGTAGAATTTGACGACAGGTCTCCCGGCGCAGAGTCTCCGGCCGCGCCGGGTCAGGTCACACCTCAACGCCAGCGTCCCGTGCCCATTCGCTCCGTTCTTTCCCGCGCCGGCCGCGTTGCGGCCGCCATCCTGTTCGCCGCCCTGCCGCTTGTTGCCCAGCACGCCCCGCAGGCCGCCACTGACAGCAACCCCAAGCTGGCCGCCCTTCGCGAGATCCTCGCCAAGGAGAGCTACATCCAGCCGCCCGCCGAGGTGGCCAAGCTGATCACCGCGCCGCGCCACCTCGTGGTATCGCTCTCGGCGGCCAGTCCCGACCGCAAGTATTTCCTCAAGGAACAGAGCGAAGGGCTGCCCAGCGTACAGACGTTCGGCAAGGCGCATTTGTACTTCGCCGGCCTGCAGGTGGACCCCAAGGCCAATCGCGCGCGCATCTTCACGTCGCGCGGCGCCACGGGCCTGCAGCTGGTCGAGGCGAGCACGGGCAAGGCCATTGCGCTCGAGACGCCCAAGGGCGCGACCGTGAGCGCCCCGGAATGGTCGCCCGACGGCAAAAGAATAGCCTACATCGCCAACTTCGACGTGGCCTCGCACGTGTTCGTCGCCGACGTTGCCACGGCCAAGTCGGTGCAGGTCACCAAGGTGCCGCTTCTCGCGACGCTGGTCACCACGGTTGACTGGACCGCCGACAGCAAGAGCGTGGTCGCGGTGCTTATCCCCGAGATGCGCGACCCGATGCCGAAGAAGCCCGACATCGCCACCGGCCCGCAGGTGCGCTTGTGGACCGAGGGCACCAAGGCGCCCGAGCGCAACTACGCGTCGTTGATGAGCGATCCGTACGACTTCGCGCTGTTCGAGTACTACATCAGGGGCCAGCTCGCCGTCATCGACGTGGCAAAGAAGACGGTGAAGAACATCGGCGTGCCCGTGATGATCTCCTCGGTCGATGCGTCGCCCGACGGCAAGTACTTCCGCGTCTCCACGGTGCAGAAGCCGTTCTCGTACGTGGTGCAGTACTCGGCGTTCGGCAGCCGCGATGCGGTGTGGGACGCCGAGGGCAAGATGATTGCCGAGATCACCAAGCGACCGCTGCGCTTCGCCGGCGACACGACGGGTGGCGCGGGCGGCCCCGGTGGCCGTGGTGGCGCCGCCCCCGGCAAGAAGGGCCTGGCCTGGATGCCGCAGGGAGAGGGCTTCTACTACATCGCGACCGATTCCGCGACGCGTGGTGACACCACCGCGGGCGCCGCGCGTCCTGCCGGCGCACCGGCCGGTGGCCGACCGGGCGCCGGTGGCGCCGGCAACCGTCCGGAAAAGGTGGTGCAGTGGCTGCCGCCGTTCGGCGAAAAGGACATCAAGGTGCTGTACCAGCACACCGGTGCGATGGCCAGCGCGGTGTTCACCGATGATGCGCAGACGCTGTTTGTGGCGACGAACACCGCCGGCACGGGCGAGATCTTTGCCGTGAAACTCAGCGAGCCCACCAAGCGCATGAGCATCGTGCGCCAGCGGGGCTGGACGCCGGCCTTCGCCGGCGGTGGACGCGCGACCGGTTTTGCCGGCGGCGGCGGACGCGGTGGCGGTGACGACACGCTGGCGTTTTACACGAATCCCGGTTCGATGCTCACCAAGCGCGGCGCCAATGGCGGCGAAGTGGCGGTGGTGAGTGCAGCCGGCGAAGTCTTCCTGAAGGGCACGCAGTATTCGCGTGACTACCTCAAGACCACGCCGCGTGATTTCCTCGACAAGGTGGAGATGGCGACGTCCAAGAAGGCGCGCGTGTACGACGCGGCCACCGACGTCGCCGAGTCGATGGGCACGCTGCTCGACGACAATGGCACGCTGGCGGTGGTGACGCGTGAGTCGCCCACGACGGTGCCCAATGCGTACCTGAAGGACCTCAAGGCCGGCACGCTGACGCAGCTCACGAAGAATGTCGATCCGGCACCCGAGTTCACCGCCCTTACCCGCAAGCGCGTGGAAGTCACGCGCGCCGACGGCATCAAGTTCGTGGTGCGCGTCACGCTGCCCGCCAACTACCAGGCCGGCACGCGACTGCCCGGCATGTTCTGGTTCTATCCGTACGAGTACACCGACCAGGCGGGCTACGACCGCACGCTGCGCAACGAGAACGTCAACCGGTTCCCGGCGTCGGGGCCGCGCACCATCGAGTTCCTCGCCACGCAGGGCTACGCCGTGGCGAACTTCGATCCGCCGGTCATCGGTGAAGCAGGTCGCCTGAATGACAACTATCTCGTGGACCTGCGCATGAACCTCTACGCCGTCATCGACGAACTCGACCGGCAGGGCTTCATCGACCGCACCAAGCTGGGGCTCGGCGGCCACAGCTACGGCGCGTTCAGCACGGTGAATGCGATGGTGAACACGCCGTTCTTCAAGGCGGGCATCGCCGGCGACGGCATGTACAATCGCACGCTGACGCCCACCGGTTTCCAGAGCGAACGGCGCGACCTGTGGAGCGGCCAGAAGACCTACCTCGACATGTCGCCGATGCTCG
>CAYHCW010000289.1:0-4645 GCA_964355025.1 uncultured Gemmatimonas sp.
GAGTTGGCGCACATCGTATGACCGCGGCGCCCGCGTGGTCAGCACGGCCCCGATGCCGGCGGCCACGCACCTGTTCAGCCCGGACCCCTCGGTGCCACGCGCGCCTGACCGCATGCTGTTCGTGGGACGCCTGAACGCGCAGAAGGGAATCGGCGACCTGCTGCAGGCCCTCGCCGACGCGCGCCGCCCGTGGACGCTGGATGTCGTGGGCGACGGCACCGATCGCGCCGCGCTCGGTGAACGCTCAGCCGCACTCGGCATTGCCGATCGCGTGCGTTGGCACGGGCACCTGGCCCAGCCGGCGCTGGCCGCGTTCTACCGGATGGCGGCGGCCGTGGTCATTCCGTCCACAGACGAAGGCCTCGGACTCGTCGGCGTCGAGGCGTCGTTGTGCGAGACGCCGGTCATCGCCTACGCATCAGGCGGACTCACCGACGTGGTGCGCAATGGCGAGACGGGCTGGCTGGTGCCTGCCGGCGACATTGCCGCGTTGGCTCACGCCATCGACGGCGTGGTCGAACGCCCGGAGAAGGCGCGCAGCGCAGGGCAGGCCGCCCGGCACTTCGCGCTGTTGCGCTATTCCCCCGAGGCCGTCGGCGCCCGGTATCGCGCGCTGTACGACACAATGCTGGCAGGGACCGCATGACGCGCGCTGCTGGAGTGCGCCGCGCGCTGCAGGTCGCCCTGCTCGCGTTCGTTGCGTGGTACGTCGCGCGCCACTGGGGCGAGTACGAGCACGTCCTGGCCGCAGCCGATCCAGACTGGCTCGTCATCGCGCGTTCGTGCGTGCTGGTGTTCCTGGCATATCTCGTCCTCATCCAGACCTGGCGCCAGACCGTCCAGGCGTGGGGCGAGCGTCTGTCGTTCGCCGACGCCTCGCGCATCTGGTTCATCAGCAACCTTGGCAAATACGTGCCGGGCAAGGTGTGGGCCATCGCCGCGATGGGAACCCTTGCGCAGGAAGCTGGTGTCTCACCAGTAGCCGCCATCGGGTCGTCGCTGGTGGTGCAACTCGTGAACATCCTCACCGGCTTTGGCGTCTTTGCGGTGGCCGGCGCGCACGTGATGAACCTGCCGGGTGGCACGACGGCGAGCCTGGTTTCGCTTGCCCTGCTCGTGTTGCTCACCCCGTGGCTGGTGCCGCTTGCCGTGCGGCTGCTCAATCGCGTGAGCACGCGGCAGTTCGCCGAACCTGCGTTGCCTCCCAGTGCCATCTGGTGGGCCGGGGCGGGAACCACGCTGGCGTGGGCCATGTACGGTGTCGCGTTCCAGTGGTTCGCCGCCGGTATTTCGGGGGGCGCAACCGCTGGCACTACCGGCGACTGGATCGCAATTTTCATAGGGCCGTACCTGCTCGGCTTTGTCGCGCTCTTTGCGCCCGGGGGCATCGGAGTTCGCGAGGTGGCCATGGCCGAGGCTCTGGAGCGCGCAGGGCTGGCGGTGGGCGCGCTGTCGGCGTTGCTGGTGGCCGCGTCGCGGTTGTGGCTGACGGTGCTCGAGGTTGTTCCAGGCGTGCTGTTCCTGCTCTTTCGCCCGGCGGCACGCCGGGGTTCTCCTTCCGATCAATAGATGACCCGACCAGACTCACCGCCCCCCGACTCGTTGTCACCGCGCCACGCGGTGCTCTGGGCGGCGCTCGCCTGCGCCGTGGCCGCGCTCGCCCTCGGCTCTCCCGCACTCGGCGGGCAGTTCCTCGTGAACCCGATGAGCGACCAGTACATCGCCGGGTTCGCCTTTCGAGATTTCGCGGTGCAGCAGTACCGGGCCACCGGGGCGATTCCGCAGTGGAACCCGTACCTGTTCGGTGGCCTGCCGTTCGTCGCCGCCATGCACGGCGACATCTTTTATCCCACGTTCTGGCTGCGGCTGCTGCTTGGCACGGACACCGGGATGACGTGGGGCTTCATCAGCCACCTCTGGCTCTCGGGATTCGGCACGTTCCTGTTCCTTCGCGTCTACGGGCTGAGCTTTGTGCCATCGCTCGTCGGCGCTCTCGCCTACCAACTCGGTGGCCCGATTGCAGCCTACGCGTCGCCTGGCCACGACGGAAAGCTCTTTGTGAGTGCGCTGCTGCCGGTCACGCTGCTGCTGTTGACCTTGGGCATGCGTGACGGCCGTCGCTGGGCGTGGGGCGCCTTGTCCCTTGTGGTCGGGCTCGCCGTGCTGTCGCCGCACCCGCAGTTGCTGCAGTACCACCTGCTGGTGGCCGGCGCGTGGACATTGCTGCTTGCCTTCGGGGCAGGGCAGCTCGCTCGCAAGCTCGCGGTGCAGCGGCTTGGCGTCGCGCTCGGCGCGGTGGTGCTCGGCATCGCCATCGGCGCCATCCAGTACCTGCCGCTCAGCGAGTACACACCGTGGTCGCCGCGCGCTGGCGGGCGCGACTACGCGTATGCCACGTCGTATTCGTGGCCGCTGGAAGAGATCATCAATACCTACCTGCCGCAGTTCTCCGGCATCCTGGGCAACTACTGGGGACGCAACGGCATCCACTTGCACAGCGAGTACCTGGGCGCTGCGGTGCTCCTGCTCGTGCCGCTCGCGTTCGCGGCGGGCGGCGACGCGCGCCGCGCGTTCCGCCGATTCTGGCTGGGCACTGCCATCGTCTCGTTGCTCTGGGCGCTGGGCGGCTCCACACCGTTCTTCCAGCTCGTCTATGCCATCGTGCCGGGCACCAAGTTTTTCCGCGCCCCCAGCACCATGATGTTCGTCTTTGCCTTTTCCATTGCCCTGCTCGCCGCGCTCGGTACCGAACGCCTGCTCGCGGGCAAGGTCTCCGCGAAGTACGCGCTCGGGTGGCTGGTCGGGGCGGGAGCCGTTGCCCTGCTGTCCACGGCAGGCATCTTCACGTCGCTCGCGCAGGGGCTCGTGGTCGATCCGCGCTTCGCGGACCTCGTGGACGCCAACGCCAGCGCCGTCACCGTGGGCGCATGGCGCTCGTTCCTGTTCGTGGCGCTCGCTGCCGGTGTTATCCTGGCCCTCGCCCGTGGCCTGATGACCGTAAGGCAGGCCGGCATGGCGCTGCCGCTCGTCGTCGCCCTCGACCTCTGGACGGTGGAGAAGCAGTACTGGATGTTCTCGGCGCCGGCGGCGAAGCTGTACGCGAGCGACGCAACGATCGACTATCTGAAGAAGCTCAAGGAGCCGACACGCGTGGTGGTGTTCGGCGTGGGCGAGGGCAACCCGGTGGCCCCGCACGACCCCCAGCTCAATGGCGACGGCCTGATGGTCCACGGCGTTCGATCCGTCACCGGGTATCACGGCAACGAACTCGGACGCTACCAGAAGCTCGGCAAGGTCGAGGAAGGGTACAGTGCACGGCTGAATCCCGCGTTCTGGCAGTTGATGAACGTCAACTACTTCCTCACGAACACCGACACGCTGCCCATCGACGGCGCAGTGCGCGTGGCGGGGCCGATACAGAATGCGGCGGGCACCAGGGTGTCACTCTACAAGCTGGGCACCGACCAGCCCTTTGCCTGGGTCGCCCCGGTGATGGCCCGGTACCCCGATGACATCGCGCTGCAGGCGACGCAGCAACCGAATTTCCCAACGTACCAGGTGGCCGTCTTCGACACCGCGGCGGCGATTGCCACGCAGCCGCTCACCTCGTTGCCGGCGCCGCTGATGCTCACGACGAGCACCACTGACTACCGTCCCGGCCACTTCACGGTAACGCTGAGCGCACCGGCGCCGGCCGGGTCGGCGCTGGTGGCCTCGGAGAACTTCTACCCAGGCTGGACGGCGAAGGTCGATGGCAAGCCGTCCGCCGTGTATCGCGCCAACTACGTGCTGATGGGAGTGCCCCTCACCGCCGGGGCGACGAGCGTGGAATTCACGTTTGACAACGCGACGTATCCCAAGGGGCGCAGCGTCACCCTCGCCGCCATCGCGCTCAGCCTGTTGCTGTTGGGCGCCGGCTGGGTGATCGACCGCCGCAAGGCACAGGTATCCAATGGCTGACAAGGCGCTGATCATCGTTCCCACCTACAACGAACGGGAAAACATCCCGTCGCTGATCACTCAGGTGCTCGAGAAGGACCCGCGCATCGAGATCCTGGTGGTCGATGACAACTCCCCCGACAAGACAGGGGACATGGTCGAGGAGATCGGCGCGCGCGAGCCGCGAGTCCACTTGATGCGTCGTCCGGGCAAGATGGGCCTGGGCACGGCGTACCTCGACGGCTTCCGCTGGGCGCTCGCCCGGGACTACGAGTACATCTTCGAGATGGACGCGGACTTTTCGCACGATCCGCGCCATCTGCCCGAGTTCCTGGCGGCCGCCCAGGACACCGATTTCGTGCTCGGCTCGCGGTACCTGAACGGGCGGGTCACGGTCGTGAACTGGCCGATGAAGCGGCTTGTCCTGAGCTACGGCGCCAACATCTACGCCCGGCTCGTCACCGGCCTCAAGCTCTGGGACGGCACGGGTGGCTTCAAGTGCTTTCATCGCCGAGTGCTCGAGTCGATCAACCTCGCCGCGGTGCGGTCGAACGGCTACGCGTTCCAGATCGAGATGTCGTTCCGGGCCTTCAACAAGGGCTTTCGGGGCAAGGAAATCCCCATCGTCTTCACGGATCGCACGGTCGGCGACAGCAAGATGAGCGGCCATATCGTCACCGAGGCGGCGCTTCTGGTGCCCCAGCTG
>CAYHCW010000290.1:0-4615 GCA_964355025.1 uncultured Gemmatimonas sp.
CCGTACCCGGGGTGAATGGCGTCGGCACCCACGCTCCGCGCCGCATCGATCAGCAGGTCGCCCCGCAGATAGCTCTCGCTCGACGCCGACGGTCCGAGGTACACCGCCTCGTCGGCCTCACGCACGTGCGGCGCGCGGGCGTCGGCGTCGGAGAACACCGCCACCGAGGTGAGCCCGAGTTCGCGGCAGGCGCGCACGATCCGCAGCGCAATCTCGCCGCGGTTGGCAATCAGGACCTTCTTCACAGCGGAATGTTCCCGTGCTTCTTCGGCGGGTTGCGGTCGCGCTTGCCCTGCAGCGACTCGAGCGCCTCGATGAGCCGCACCCGCGTGTCCCGCGGATCGATGATGTCGTCCAGGTAGCCGCGGCTGGCCGCCACGTACGGGTTGGCGAACTTCTCGGTATACTCGGCCACGCGCTGCTCCATGGCCGCCGCCGGATCGGCGCTTTCGCTGATCTCCTTCCTGAACAGGATCTCCACCGCGCCCTTGGGGCCCATCACGGCGATCTCCGCCGTGGGCCAGGCCACATTGAAGTCGCCGCGAATGTGCTTGGAACTCATGACGTCGTACGCGCCGCCGTACGCCTTGCGCGTGATGACGGTGAGCTTGGGCACGGTGGCCTCTGAAAACGCGTACAGCAGCTTGGCACCGTGGCGGATGATGCCGCCGTGCTCCTGCGCCACGCCCGGCAGGAACCCCGGCACGTCCTCGAACGTCACCACCGGCACGTTGAAGGCATCGCAGAACCGGATGAAGCGCGCCGCCTTGGTGCTGGCGCTGATGTCGAGTACGCCAGCCAGCACCGCCGGCTGGTTGGCGACGACGCCGACGCTGAAGCCGCCGAGGTGCGCAAAGCCGCAGAGGATGTTCCCCGCAAAGTCCTCGTGCACCTCGAGGAACTCCCCATCATCCACGACGCGCGATATCACCTCGTGCATGTCGTAGGGCTTGCTGGGATGGTCGGGCACGACGTCGAGCAGCGACTCCTCGCGGCGGTCGCGCGGGTCGGTGGACGTCCCGCGCGGGGGCGGTTCGACGTTGTTCGACGGCAGAAACCGCAGCAGGTCGCGAATGCGCTGCAGGCACGCGAGTTCCGAGTCGCAGGTGAAGTGCGAGACGCCCGAGGTGCTGCCGTGCGCCTCGGCGCCGCCCAGCGCCTCCATCGTCACGTCCTCGTGCGTCACCGTCTTCACGACATTCGGTCCGGTCACGAACATGAAGCTCGTGCCGCGCGTCATGAACACGAAGTCGGTGATCGCCGGCGAGTACACCGCCCCGCCCGCGCACGGCCCGAGGATCGCCGAGATCTGCGGCACCACGCCCGACGCCAGCGTATTGCGCAGGAAGATCTCGGCGTAGCCGCCCAGCGACACGACGCCTTCCTGGATGCGCGCGCCGCCCGAGTCGTTGAGCCCGATCACCGGGGCGCCGTTGCGCACGGCGAGGTCCATCACCTTGCAGATCTTCTCCGCGTACGCCTCGCTGAGCGAGCCGCCGAAGACGGTGAAGTCCTGCGAGAACACGTACACGAGGCGTCCGTCGATGCGACCGGACCCCGTGATGACGCCATCTCCATAGAAGTGCTGCTCGCCGAGCCCGAAGTCCGTGGACCGGTGCACCACGAAACGGTCGAGCTCACTGAAGCTGCCGTCGTCGAGCAGCGCGTCGAGCCGCTCCCGTGCCGACAGCTTGCCCTTGTCGTGCTGCGTCTTCAGGCGCGCCGCGCCGCCGCCGAGTTCCGACTCGGCGCGACGGCGCTCGAGAAGGTCGAGTTTTTCGCGCATGCTCATGCCTCAAAACAAACGCGCGGCGGCCCGGGCCGAAAGGTCATTGGCGGGTTCCCCGGGGAGCGGCCGTTGCTACGGACGCACGTCGCGTTCAAACCCGATGCCGTCGAGCAGCACGCTGCCCGCCGGCGACCGGTCGAAGACGAAGCGCACCACGCGGATCTTCGCGGCGTCGAAGCCCGGCGTGGTGCGCTCGAGCGCGCCAAGCGATACGGCATAGCGGGTCAGCACCTGGTCGAAGTCGCGCGATCCATCGCGCCACTTCTTCTCGATGCGCGCCCACTTGTAGAGGCGGATCGTCAGCGGCGGCGGCAAGGGTGACAGGTCGGCCAGTGCCACCGAGGCCTTCACTCCGTCCGACGTCTCCAGCTCGATGCGGAAATCGAGCGGCTTCACCGAGTCGGCCGCCGCGCGCGCCTTGCGGGTCGACGGCTTCGCCGTGCTGTCCCTGCCGGCACGGGCGGCGGCACCCGCCTTCGACGAGTCGGCGGGTGTTCGCTTGAGCCACGCCGGCAGCCAGTCGAAGCGTGGGGGACGCGGCATCGCTCCCACCGCCGGTGCCGTGTCGGCGGCGGCGAGTGCCCGGGGCTTGTCCGACTCCCCTTCGGCCTCAAACACCAGCGCCGAACCCGCGTCGAGCGCCAGTTGGGCCGCCACGGAATCGGGCCAGCGTATCTCGTAGCGCGCGCTCGGCGCCACCGTTGCGCTCGGCGCCACCGTCGCGCTCGGCGCCGTCGGCCCGCCCGCGCGACTCGGCGCCCACCCCACGCGCACCGCGTGGTTGTCGTACGACGACAGGCCCCGCGCGCGCATCGTCAGGGCCAGCTCACGCCACGCGGAGAGCCCGGTGCCGTCCAGGCGCACGCCGCGCAGGGTGCCGGTGGTCACGTCCACGTCTTCCTCGAAGGCGGCCAGCCGGCGTGTGGAGGGATCCTCGTACCGCGTCACGTAGATCGTGCGTGGCAGCCAGGCGCCGCCGCGGCGCGCATCGCGAAACACCGGCTCGAACGCCGTGGCGCCGCGCAGCGTGAGGTCGAGGAAGGCGCTGATGAACACCTTGCCCGCCTGCCGCTGCTCCTCGCCGCTCAACAGGCTCTTCTTGTTGAGGAAGAGCCCGCGCTCGGGGCCGACGTCGCTCGAGCCCCACACGGTGTTGAACTGGCCGTGGTTGGCCCGGTAGATGTAGATGGCCGACTTGCGCCACGGTCCAGCCTGCGAAAACCGGACCCGCTGATACTGCCGCAGCCCCATGAACGTCGAAACATCCGAGTCGTGCGCGCCGTGCAGCACCAGGTAGTTGAGGTCGGCGAGCGGCGTCCCCTGGTCGGCGGGCCGATACTGGCCATCGACCGGCGCGATGGCGATCAGGGTGCGGATGTCAAACCCGAAGTTGAACGTCACGCGTGCATCGTCGGGATAGCGCGCCAGACGGTTGAACGCCGCCGCCGCGGCAATCGCTTCGCCGCCGCGGGAGTGTCCCATGAGCGCGATGCGCGAGAGATCGACCTTCTTGTAGAGCGGCGAGGCGCTGTCGGCATTGAAGCCGCGCCAGGCCACGAGGTGCTGCAGCAGCATCCAGCCGCGCGCGTCGTTCTCCGTGCGCAGGTTGCCATTCAGGAAGTTTTCGTCGACCGACGCCAGGATGTACCCACGGCTGGCCAGCAACTCGCCCAGATAGGCGTACCCCGGATCGGAGAACTGCCGCATGTTGTGGTTGCCGTGCACGATGAGCACGAGCGGAAACGGCCCGGGCCCCTCGGGATACCAGACCCGCCCGTTCAGGGGCAGGCGCTTGGCGTCGAAGCCCCAGTACGCCCACCGCTCCTTCAGCAGCTTCGCATCGGCGCCGCGAATGAACGGCGTCGCATTCACCACGCCGGTGCGCAGCGTCACCGAGTCGCGGTATTCCCGCCGACGCTTGTCGGTACCGCTGCCGTAGAAGAGCCGCCGCACGGTAAACGTGCCTGGCTGCGACGGGTCGGCAGCGGTGGGGGACTCGGCGGGCGATGGCGCGAACCGCGTAGGGTCCACCAGCAGGTTCGGCGAGTAGCACGCGGCGGAGAGGGCGGCGGAGAGGGCGGCGGAGAAGACGAAGAGGCGGCGCATGGGGGTACAGGCTAGCAACAAAGCTGGGGCAGAGGAAGAGGCACAGTGCGGTGCAGGGGGCACAGGCACAGTGAGGTGCAGGGGGCACGGGCACAGTGAAGTGCGGAGGACAGAGGAACGCGTTGTACGTCAATGCCCCTTCGCCCTGCACTTCACCGTGCCCCTTCGCCCTGCACCCCACTGTGCCCCTTCGCCCTGCACCCCACTGTGCCCCTTCGCCCTGCACCGAAACGAGAAACCCCGCCCGGCAACAGCCGGACGGGGTTCTTCGTTTCGCGCGAGAGACTATGCCTCGTCGATCTCCTCGATCGCCGCCGACAAGTCCGCCGGAATCTCGGGGACGGCATCGCCTTCCTCGGTGTGCACCTTGGACGGCTCGGCGGGGCGCTCCTGCCCTTCCGGGATGTTCGTCACGGCCAGCACGATGCGACGGTGGATGGGATCGACCTCGAGCACGCGCAGGTCGAGCGCCATCTTCTCCCACGCGATCTCCGCGGGGCTCTGAATCGAGGCGCCGTTGCTGGTGAGCTGCGAGATCGGCACGAAGCCCTCAATGTCGTTGCCGACATCGACGACCACGCCCTTCTCCATCAGGCGCACCACGTGACCCTTGAGCTCGGTGCCGACCGGATAGGTCTCGCCGATCTTCAGCCACGGATCTTCCTCGGCCTGCTTGAGGCCGAGCGAGATGCGCTTGTTGTCGCTGTCGATGTTCAGGAT
>CAYHCW010000291.1:0-4603 GCA_964355025.1 uncultured Gemmatimonas sp.
CAATCAGCGTTGCGTCGGGGTGTTTCCGAATATTCTGCGGCACATAACGTCCGTTCTGGAGGATGCTGCTAATATATCCTCATAACACCGAACAAGGGACTGACAATGGAGCACGGATTCGCCACTCGCGCTGTCCACGCCGGTCGCGGCGACCTCGTTGAGCTCGGCGTGCATGCGCCGCCGCTCGACCTCAGCTCCACGTACCCCACGCCGGACCTCGACCAAGCGGCCCGTTCGTTCGACAGCCTCGTCATGGGCGATGCGCCGCAGGGGAACTTCGTCTACCAGCGCCTGTTCAACCCAACCACCGATCGCTTCGAGAAGGCGCTCGCCGAGCTCGAAGGGGCCGAGGATGCCGCAGCGTTCGGATCGGGCATGGCCACCCTCACCGCCGTGCTGCTCGCCGCCAAGTCGCGCGGCGGTCACGTGGTGGCAGTGCGACCGATGTACGGCACGGCCGACCACCTGCTGAGTTCGGGCTTGCTCGGCCTCGAAGTCACCTGGGCGCTGCAGGACGAGATTGCGCAGGCGATGCGTCCTGACACGGCCCTCGTGTTCATTGAGACACCCGCCAACCCGACGCTTGAGCTGGTCGACATCGCTGCCGTCGTGCGGCAGGCCGGCGGCGTGCCCGTGCTCGTCGACTCCACCTTTGCCACGCCCGTGCTGCAGCAGCCACTGGCGCTGGGCGCGGCGATGGTGATTCACAGCGCCACCAAGTTCCTTGGCGGACACGGCGACGTGGTGGCCGGTGTCGTGGCGGGTTCGCATGCGCTCGTGCGCGACATCAAGCACGTGCGCGCCGCCACCGGAGGCCTGCTGCACCCGCTGTCGTCGTACCTGCTGCACCGCGGCCTCCCGACGCTGCAACTGCGCGTCGAGCGCGCGCAAACCTCGGCCATCGTGCTCGCCGAGCGACTGGCCGAAGATGCGCGCATCGCCAGCGTGCGATTTCCCGGGCTGGCGGGGCAGGATGTGCGCGCGCTGATCGGCCGTCAGATGCAGGGCCCGGGCAGCATCCTCAGCTTTGAGCTCGCCAGCGACGATCCGGCCATCCTGCGCGCGTTCGTGAGCGCGCTGAAGCTCATTACGCCGGCGGTGAGCCTTGGATCGACCGACACGCTCATCCAGCCGCCGGCCACGCTGACGCATCGCGTGGTGGACGCCGCCGCGCGCGCCGAGACGGGCATCACCATGGGGCTGCTTCGGCTGAGCGTGGGGCTCGAGGACGCGCGCGACCTGTGGCGCGACCTCGACCAGGCGCTCGCTGTGGTGCCGGCGCGAGTGGTGGCGCGTTCGCGCGAGCAACTGGCGACGGTGCGATAGGGCACGAAGCCGCAGCCGGAGCCCGGGCGAAGCGCAGTAATCCCTAAGGGATTCCCTGACTCTGGAATGACTGGGATTCTGTAGGTTACGAGGTTAGCCGCTAGCCTCGGATCTTCGCCCATCTCTCGCCTGCTCAGGAGCTTTCATGACGGCACTCGCTCTTCCCCTCGTTATTCAGGGAGGTATGGGCATTGCCGTCTCGAACTGGCGCTTGGCCCGCGCCGTCTCCGCGGCCGGGCAGCTGGGCGTGGTCTCTGGTACCGCCCTCGACTCGGTGTTCGTGCGCCGGCTCCAGGACGGTGACCCCTGCGGCGCCATCCGCCGCGCGCTGGAGAACTTCCCGATTCCGGGCGTCGCCGCCGAAGTGCTCAAGCGGTACTTCAAGCCCGGTGGACGCGCGCCAGGCGAGCCGTATCGCGGGCTCCCGATGTACAAGCAGGCCGTCAGCACCGTCCGTGAGCAGGTGACCATTGCGGCTAATTTCGTCGAGGTCTGGCTCGCCAAGGAAGGGCACTCGGGGCTGGTGGGCATCAACCTGCTGACCAAGGTGCAGATGCCCAACCTCGCCTCGCTGTACGGGGCGATGCTGGCTGGCGTGGACGTCGTGTTGATGGGCGCGGGAATCCCGCGCGAGATTCCCGGCGCGCTCGACGCGCTGGCGCAGCACGCGCCGGCGACGCTGCGATTTGACGTGGAAGGACAGCCGGCCGATCAGCCGCTCTACCTGCGCTTCGATCCGGCCGTCCACGGCGTGATGGACGTACCGCTCAAGCGCCCGCAGTTCTACGCCATCGTCTCGTCACACGCGCTGGCCACCACGCTCCTGCGCAAGGCCACCGGCAAGGTGGACGGCTTCATCATCGAGGGCGCCACCGCCGGCGGCCACAATGCCCCGCCGCGCGGCGCGCTTCGCCTGAACGAGCGTGGCGAGCCTATCTACGGCGAGCGGGACGAAGTGGATCTCGGCGTGATGCGCGAACTCGGCGCGCCGTTCTGGCTGGCCGGCGGATTCGGCACGCCGGAGGGCGTGCTGGAAGCGCGGCGGAACGGGGCCGCGGGTGTGCAGGTGGGCACTCCCTTTGCCTACACCGATGAGTCGGGGCTCTCCGCCGAGGTCAAGCGGCTGGTGCTCGGCGACGTGGCGAATGGCCGCATCGGGATCTTCACCGATCCGCGCGCCTCGCCGACGGGGTTTCCGTTCAAGGTCATTCAGGCGCCGTCGCTCGTGCAGCAGGACGATTCGCGCGTGCGCCTCTGCGACCTGGGCTACCTGCGCACCGCGGCTCGCCGTGACGACGGCAAGGTCGTGTACAAGTGTTCCTCGGCACCCGAGCACAATTACGTCGCATCGGGCGGAACCGAGGAGGAGACGGTCGGTCGCCGTTGCCTCTGCAATGGCCTGATGTCCGTCATTGGTCTCGCGCAGCTGCGCACCGACGGCAGCGCCGAGCCGCCGCTGCTGACCAGCGGCGACGCCGTCACCGAACTGGCGACGGTGGCCAAGGGGCGCCTGTCGTACACGGCGGATGACGTGCTGCAGTTCCTGCTCGCGGGGGTCGGCGGCGAAGCGGTGGTCATGGCGAGCGCCGACGCTGCTGGCGGAGCCGCCAGGGCCTAGCGCTGTGCGGCGAGCAGGGCGGCAAGTCCGCTCGCGTCGCCGTCGAATCGTTGCGTCACGCGACCGTGGCCGTCGAGCAGCAGCACGACGACGGCGTGCGCAATGTCACCTGTGTTCGGGTCGCGCGAGCGTCCGATGCCGAGCGCGTCGAGTGTCCGCTCGACGGTGGCGACGTCACCGGACAACACGCGGTCCGTCGATGCCAGCGTCCACTGCCGCGCGATCGTCGGCAATCGCTCAGCGGTATCCCGCCACGGGTCGACCGTCACGATGAACAGCGGCATCGACTGACGCCCAGCGGCGGTGCGGGCGCTCATGATGTGCCGCACGGTGGTTGGACAGACGACGTCGCAGTGTGAGAACGCGATGGTCACGATGGACGGTTGTGAGACGGTGCTGAGCGAGACCGCCGATCCGTGCTGGTCGATGAGCACGGTCGGTGGCGCGGGCAGGTCGACCGCCTGCGCGCTGCCGTCGGGCAGCGCCGTCGCGATGCCGGTGCCGGGGCGTGCCGCCACGCTTGCGGCGACGACGACGGCGAACAACACGAGCGTGAGTGAGACGGCCTGCACCACGCGGTGGCGCCGCATCCACTGCCGCATGCCCACGAGATCGGCGGTGAGGGACTTGCCGCCGATGATCGCGAGCATCGCCAGCAGGCCGAGCGGCTCGCCAATGAGAAAGAGCCAGCCCCCGAAGTTCGGCGGCCCGCCGCCGCGCGCGCCGAAGCAGGCGGCGCGCGTGTTCACGAGCCACGCCGGTGGAACGTCACCCGCCGGCCAGAGCGCCAGCGTCCACCAGGCTGCCGTGGTCACGAGGATCACGACGAGCGCGATGGACGCCGGGCCTGGCCGGCGGATGGTGAGGCTCCCTAGCCGATCTTCCACAGGAAGCTCAGCAGCTTCCAGTTGGTGAAGTAGTACAACACGAAGGCGATGAAGAAGACCGCCACGAGCACGAGCGTTCCCGGCGTCGCGCCGGCAATGCCGCGTGCCGGGGCGTGCATCGCCTCGTTGCGTTCGTCCACGTCGGCCGAATGCACCGGTGGGTTGGTGAGTCCCTGCGGAATGCCCGGCACGGTGACGCCGCTGGGGAACGCGGTGATCTTCTCCCCGAAGAACACTGTGGTCACGGCGATCGCCACGAAGGCCAGCGCGCCCGTGGCGGCGATGATGCCGCCGATGCCGAGCATCCCGAGGAAGACGTCGACCATCGGGTTGAACTGCACGTCGAACGGCGCCTGGGAGAACGAGATGTCCCAGTGGCGTCGCGGCACGCCGAAGCTGCCGGCGAACGTCATGCCGAACTCGAGCAGCAGCAGTCCGCCGGCAAACATGTACGGCTGCCACTGGGCCAGCTTCCAGAAGGCCACCTTCCGCCGGAAGATGAGCGGAAAGAGGTAGTATGAGGCCCCCATGAAGGCCACCGCAGTGCCGCTGACCACCGTCGCGTGGAAGTGCCCGGGAATGCGCAGGGTGTTGTGCGCGATGATGTTGATCTGCTCGGTGCCGAGCGTGACGCCCGTGATGCCGCCGAAGAAGCCGAAGACGACGACCGAGAGCACCAGCGACGAGAAGCCGGGGTCACCCCACGGAGCGCGCCGCAGCCAGCCGAACAGCCCATCGGTGTAGCCGCGAAGGCGCATGCCCAGTTCCATGC
>CAYHCW010000292.1:0-4602 GCA_964355025.1 uncultured Gemmatimonas sp.
AGGGCGCCGCGGCGCGGCGGCGGGCGGCCCGCCCATGACACCGCGCCGGTCGAGCCCCTGCCCCCCCTTTTGCCTGCGGCCCGCCGGGACCCGCCGCACCCCCGCCGCTCGCCGCCCAGGTAGGCACCGTCCTGCTCCCGGCGCTGGTCGCCACCGAGCTCGCGGAGATCGCACGCGATCACCACGCCGCCCACCCCACGGGGCCCAGCGCCGAGCGCATCGAAGGGTGGCTCGGGGCGCTGGTTCCGAGGGTGATGCATCCGGGCGGGTGGACGAGCGCGGCGCGCTTCGCGGGCGCCGAACCTCTCTTCACCGGCCGCACGCGCGTCTACGACGAGAGCACGCTGCGACGCGCCGCCGATCGACTCGACGCCGAGGGCTGCTCGGCCCTCGTCGCGCACGCGATGTGGAGCCAGGTCGATGACGTGGTGCAGGCTGTCGACGAGGAGGTCCTCGCCTATACCGACGTGTTCGATCAGCCGTACTACACGAAGAAGTACGCGCACGCCGCGCCCATCGGCCGGCTGGGAAACCGCCTGCTCTCGGCGGCCTACTTCGGGATCACGACCGTCGCGATCCCGGAGGGGCCGACGCTGTTTCTGCATCTCTCGTGGCACAAGCCCGCGGCGCCCCTGCACGACGCTGGAGGACCTCCTCGTGGAACCCGAGCGCCTGGCGTGGTGGCTCGACCACGTGCGCGTCCACATCTGGGACCGCGGCGCCAACGGCGACCGCACGCTCGCCCTCGCGTGGGCCTGGGAGATTCCCTATCTGACCATCGGTCGCAAGGGCGCCGAGCTATGGCGCTTCCACGCCGCCACGATGCACACCGAAGATGGCAGATCCCTCGTGCTCCGCCCCGACCTTCGACTCGGCGGAACCATGGAGGACGGCCCGTGGGAGGCGATCGTCCCGGCGAGGCCAGAGGACCCGGAGTGCCAACGGGGCATCTGCTTCCGGATGGCGATCCCGCAGAGCGAGTCGGAGCTTCGGGAGCTCACGGCCTTCTACAAGTCGCGCTGGCCCGCGATGGAAAACCTCATCAAGGCGCTGCTCTCCCGCGGCTTCGGTCGCAACCGCACGCGCGCGCTGGAGATGACGACGAGCCGCGGCGTGGATGGTGCCGTCGCGCGGTTGAAGGGGCGTGAACTCGAACTGCGGGCGGAGCTCGCCACCCTCATGGCAGAGACGTGTTAGCGACCGCGACGAAGCGGAGATTTCTGATGGGTCCCGACGGCGGGCGGCGGACCCCCTGACCCGCCACCGCGCCGTCGGCTGACCCCGTTGCGGGGTCAGCCCGCGGTCTTCTTCCGGCGTGTGTTCTTGCGGGCCTCGGCCTCGCGTCGTCGGTAGCTCTCGCCCTCGATGGCGAGGACGTCGGCGTGGTGGAGCACGCGGTCGATCAGCGCCACGGTGCAGGACGCGTTGGGAAAGATGGTGGGCCAGTCCGAAAACGCGAGATTGGTTGTCAACACGAGCGGCCGCTTCTCGTGCCGCTCGCTGACAATCTGGAAGAGCAGGTCCGCCGCCTTCGCGTCATAGGACAAATACCCGACCTCGTCGCACACGAGCAGCCCCACGCGGGTGTACTTGCGCAGCCGTTGCTGGAAGAGATGCGGCGTCCCCTGCACGCTCCCGAGGTCCACCAGCATCTTCGCCGCGCTGGTGAAGAGCACCGAGTGCCCGGCGAGGATCGCCTGGTGCGCGATGTTCTGCGCCACCATCGTCTTGCCCAGGCCCTGCGGCGCGACGAGCACGATGTTGCGCGGCTCCGGCGTGGCCAGAAACTCCAGCCGCAGCGCCGCCTCGACGAGCTCGCGGTCGATGGCGCGAGGCCAGTTCCAATCGAAGTCCCCGATGGGCTTGAAGCGACCGAGCTGGGCCCGCACCGTGCGCCGCTCCAGGCTGCGACGTGCGCGGTCCTTCAGCTCGGTCGAGAGCACGTGCTCGATCACCTGCGTGGGCGTCAGGCGCTGGCGCGTGGCGAGGTCGATCACGTCGCTCACATGCGCCGCGACGTAGTGGAGCCCGAGGCTCTTCAGGTCCTTGGCGAGGTCACTCATCGCCCGGCTCCTTGTCGTCACGGCGCGCCTCGCCGCGGTGCGCGAGCTGGTCGTACGGCGCGAGCGCGTGCGGCGTGACCGACAGCCCTCGCACCCCGGGCCGATCGGGCAGCGGGATCACCGCCCGCGGCACCGCGTCGGTCTCGCGGGCGCGCTGCGCGAGCACGTGCTCGACGCTCTCGACGGACACCGAGCCGCGGGCCATCACCTCGGCCAACGCGCGGTCGAGGGCGGCGGCGCCGTGGTGGTCGAGCAGCTGCCCGAGCCGCACGGCGGGCCGGGCGAGCGCCTGTCCGCGCTGTGCCAGCGTCTCGAAGAAACTCTCCGCGGTGGGGCACGCAGCGCGCAGCCGATCGCGCCCGCGCAGCTCGTGAGCGGCGCGCTTGGCCGTGGCGAGCACGCGCAGGTGCTCGGCGTCTTCCATGCACTTACCGGCGTCGAAGGAGCGAGCGTGGCGGGCGACCTCCGCGGCGCCGTCGAGCACCCGCACTACGGTCGCCGAGGCCACGAGCGTGAGGGGCTTCTGCACGAGCACGTGGGGGATGGAGTAGTCGTTGCGATCGAAGCGCAGATACGACGTCTTGCCCGACGCGAGGGCCATCACCACGTCCGTCGGGAAGGGGTGCGCGGGCAGCCTCAGCAGGCGCTCCCGCTCGGCCTCGCGGGCGTCGCGCACCAGCGTCCCCGTCGGGTCGCCGGGGACCTTGCGGGCGTCCGCGACGCGCTCGATCCACGACTCCAACTGGGCATTGAGGTCGTCGAGATTGCGATGAGGGCGCGCGGCAAAGAAGCTGTCGCGCAGGTAACGAATTGTCCTTTCAACCTTCCCCTTTTCGTTTCCGCGGTAGGGCGCGCAGGGCCGCGGCTCGGTGTGGTAGTGGCCCGCGAGCTCGAGCAGCCGCGGGTGGAAGCGCACGTGGTCGCCCACGCGCTCCAGCACGACGCTCTTCAAGTTGTCGTAGAGGATCTTGCGGGGCGCCCCACCGAAGGCCTCGAAGGCGCGCACGTGGCCCTCCAGGAAGGACTCCATCCGCTGGTCGAGGAAGAAGCGGGCGTAGATCCCGCGCGAGTGCGAGAGGGTCATCACGAAGCACGACAGCGGGCGCTTCGCATGGCCGACCATGAGCGATCCGAAGCTCCCCCAATCGACCTGCCCCTGCTCGCCGGGCAGCGTCGTCAGCCGCAGGAAGGCCTCGTGCCGCGGCACCTTGCGGATCGTGCGCACGTACCGCCGCACGATGCCGTAGCCCCCCGCGTAGCCGCGCAGCCGCAGCATCTCCAGGAGGCGCGTGGCGCGCAGCTTGGGGTACGTCTCGAGCGTCTCGTCGATGAAGCCCTTGAAGGGGTCCAGCTGCGAGCGGCAGAGGCGCGTGTGGGCGTTGAGCATCCGCTCGGTCTCGACCGCGTGCGCCACGGTGTCGGGGTGCAGCCCGAGCGACGCCGAGATGGTGCCGATCTTCCAATGCTCCGCGTAGAAGAGCGCGCGGACGCGGGTGCGCGTCTCCTCCGGGATCATCGCCCGCCCCCGTCGAGGAGCACGTGGCGCAGGTCGCGGAAGTCCCCCGAGCGCAGCGAGTCGTGGAACCCGGCGGGCTTACGGCGAGCGCGCGCGAGGGGGATCCACTCGAGGGAGTACAGCGGCGGCGTACCGCAGTCCGCGAACACGTCGCGGTAGAGAGTGGTCGCGCAGGTAGCGTCCCACTCGTCCACAGCGAGCACACCGCGGACCGTCGCACCCTCCCAGAGCGCGATCGCCTCCAGCAGGAATGGCAGCGCCCGCGGGTGCGTCGTCGAGGGCGCGAGGTGGGCCGTGAGCAGGGTGCGGCCCGGCACCTCGGTCACCATCACCCGCGTGCTCTGGTGGCCCGGGGCGATCACCGCATGAATCGATCTGGACATGGATGGAGGACTCCTGGTCGCCGGTCACGGTCGAGGCCACGTCGGTCTCGAGTGCGGGCGACGGGGCCACCATCGCGGGGAGCGTCGGGGCGGGTTGAGGGTGATCCGTGACTTTCGTGGGGGCGCGGCGACGGGCACGGGCGCGGTGCTGGCGGCGGGCGGCCAGGCGACGGGCGCGCGGGGTGCGGGCGTGACGACGGTTGGCCTCGCGGTGACGGTGGGCGCGCTCGCGGCGATGGCAGTCGGGCGAGCAGTAGCGCTGCCCGCGATCGCAGCGCAGACAGAGGGCGATCAAGGCGCCGCAGTCGCGGGCCTCGCAACGGAACACGCGGAACGAGAGGGAGAGATCGACAGGGGGCACCGGCGTCGTGCCGGGCCTCCGGGGAGTGGACGACGCGGCGACGGCGTGCGACCAACGGCATGTCGCCGCACGGCACCGCCAAGGCGACCGAAGGCTCGGGAGGTACAAGCTCCCGGGCCTTCAAGCTTTCCGTGGCCAGGCCCCCGGACTCCACCCCAAGGAGCCCAACGAGTCACCCCGCCGTCGGGACCCTCACCCGACTTTGACAGTTGGCCTCCTGGGTCTAGGCACACAACCATCGGAAGTCACACGGTTTTCCGCCTGATCTGTCCTCGGCCC
>CAYHCW010000293.1:0-4595 GCA_964355025.1 uncultured Gemmatimonas sp.
CCGATCCCGCGCGCTTGCCGGCCTTTCGCGATTTTCGCGTCTACGGCAAGACCGAGCAGAAGTCCTTCGATCGGGGCTTGATGGCGGCGAGCATGTTCTGGTTCGCCGGGCTCAGGATGGACCCCGAGGTTTCCGTGCCGACGTTCGCTGCCCAGAAGCTCGCCGCCGTGCCGATGCCCGAACTCGATCCGCCGGTGAACAGGGCCGGACGCCCGTCGTTCGTGCCGGCGCGCGGGTCGGGGCGCGGATCATACGGGTTCATGCCCTGGCCACCGAGCGCGCTGTAGTTGGCGGGCATCGGCGTGGGACTGCCGGCCACCCAGTTGGCGAGTTCCGTCAGCACGGTCTTGGCGAGGATGATCGCGCCGGCGTCCGTGAGGTTCTTCGTGAGGGTCGCTTCGTATGGCGGCACAAGCCCCTTGAAGGCGAGCGCGCCGCCCGTGGTGGGCATGTTCGTGGTGTGAATGTTGTCCTTGAGCGCCACGGGAATGCCGTGCAGCGGGCCGCGCACCTTGCCCTGCGCGCGCTCGCGGTCGAGCGCGTCGGCTTCGGCGAGCGCGGTGCGGCTCATCGTCAGGACGGCATTGACCGTCTTGTCGTACGTCGCGATGCGCGCCATGTACAGCAGCACGAGTTCGCGCGACGTCACGCGTCCGTCCGTGAGCGCGGCCTGCAGCTGCGGGATGGTGGCCTCGACGACGTCAAACGGCGCGCGCACCGGCGGGGGCGCGGGCCGCCGCTGTGCCTGCGCGGGCATCGTGAGGACGGCGGCGGCAAGCGAAACGAGCAACGCAACGGCGCGGCGCATCATGAGCGTTGGGCGGTTGAAGGGGTGGGCACGCTAGGGGTTGGACGCGGCGGCGTTCGCGGCCGGTGACGTGGGCGCTCCCTCGCGCCGCTCCCACACCACGTGGGCTGGCCGCAGCAGCGTCACCGTGGCCGGGGGACCCTGGTGCAGCGTCATCTCCAGCGACTGTGCGCGGTTGCCGGCTCCATACACGAGCCGCATCCGAATGCCCTCGGCGACGGTATCGACGGTCGATGACGTCACGGCGACTGGCCCCGTGGCTGCACTGCGGCCGGAGACGATCTCGATGGTCTCCATCGAAATCACCATCATGCGACCGGCGTAGCTGGGATTCTGACTCACCCACGTCCCGCGGAATCCCTCGGGCACGGCGGCCTTGGTCGCCGGCCACCAGTAGTACGCTCCCATGCCGGCGAGCAGCAGCACCGCGATCGCCGGCAGCCACCACGCGCGCTGCGTCAGGAATGCAGGCTTGGCGCGAATGGCACGCAGCACTTCCTCGCGCGTCTGCCGGGGCGGCGGCGGCGGCGCCACCGGCAGCGCCTTGGGCGGGAGGTCAAGCGAGTGGGCGACCTCCATGTAGAACTCCGACACGGCCTTGATGGTCGCGTCGCGTTCGCGCTGTTGCTTGCTTGCCTTGCGCCGGTCGGCCCGATTGCGTCGCTTCATGCGCTAGTACTCCAATGCCCGAAGCGCGAACGCTCCATCGTTGCCAACCACGATGTCGTCCCGGCTGTACGCCGCGGTCAGCGCCGGCATCGTCTGGCCGTCGGGCCCCAGGCTGTAGAGGTCGAATCGGCTGTTGATGGGCACGAGAAAACGATCCAGCCGAGCGTCACTCGGCGGGGCCTCGTTGAGCGGGAACGGCACATACACGTAGGCGCGGCCCCACGGGTCGAGCATGTCTCCACGCCTGATCGCGGCGAGTGACACGGGGACGGTGTCCATGGTTGCGAGTTCCAGCGCGACGGTCGCGAGATCGCCGACCGCCCGGGCCACCTTGGCGTGCTCGAGCACGCTCGCCAACCGCGCATAGCCGGTGCTCGACAGCACACCAAGGATGGCGATCACGGCCAGCAGCTCGATGATCGTGAAGCCGCGGCGGGTCCGACCACTCGCCGAGCGCGGCACATCACGGCAGCCGCCGGCGGCTCCCGGCGCCTGGCGGGGAGATCGTCGTGCGCGGAGGGGAAGCTCCCGGGAAAACGTCGTACGGCACCTCGTCCGTCGCGTGCAGCGACCGTTGCGTCGAGCAGTCCGAGCATCGAAACCGGGCGCAGCGGGTTCCGGCCAACGATAAGTCTATATCTTGGAACGTCAACGAGCCTCGGGCGGTGCCAACACCGCCGAGCGCACGCGCGTAGTGGTGCAGTCTCCCCCGTTACCCAAAGAGGCCCTGATGCAGCGGTCGCGCGTGCTTGCCGCAGTTGCCGGCGTCCTGATGGTGGCCACCAGGGCCGCCGCGGCCGCCGCGCAGGCCACCGCCTCGCCCGCGGCGCAGGCCGCGCCGAAGCCGGCCACGACATCCACGCTCCCCACGGCGCGCGTGACGTACCGGACGCTCACCGAGACGAACCTGGAACTCGAGCGCCTCGCCGAGGCGCACCCCGACCGGGTGAAACGGTTTGCGCTGCCGCACAAGTCGCTGCTGGGCCAGACGGTGTGGGCGCTGGAGATCTCGCGCCACGTGACGCGGAGCTCCGGAAAGCCCGTCTTCCTGATGACTGGCCTGCACCATGCGCGCGAATGGCCCACCGTCGAGCTGACGATGGAGTTCGTGCACGATGTGCTGAGGAATGACGGCGTCGATACGACCATCACGCGAGCGCTCGACCAGGTGCGCTTCATCGTGGTGCCGGTGGTGAACCCGGATGGCTACGAAATGTCGCGCACGCTGCTCAACGAGCAGAAGCGGAAGAGCTGCCGCCTCGAGGCGGGCAAGGCGCCGACGTTTGCCGAGTGCGCCAGTCCGCTGAATGCCGGCGCCGGCGTGGACCTCAATCGCAACTACGGCGCCTTCTGGGGCGGCGGCGGCGCCAACGTCTCGCCGACCCAGGGGAGCTATCGCGGCGCCGCGCCGTTCTCCGAGCCCGAGATCCAGAACATGCGCGACCTGATGGCCGCCAATCAGGTGGTCGTCGCCCTCAGCAATCACACGCCCGACGCCAAGGTGCTGCGCGTGCCGAGCGCGGCGGAGGAGCCCACGCCGGCGGACGTGGTGCCGTACGACTCGCTTGCCCAACTGCTCGGCAAGGACCTCAACTGGCAGGCTGGGCCGTGGCCCAAGGTCTACTACGTGGCAAGCGGCACGATGGAGGAGCAGGCCTATTATTCCGCGGGCACGCTCGCCTTCACGTTTGAGCACGCGCCGGGACAGCGGTCGTTCCATCCGGCGTACTCGTTCGTGGTCGATCAATACGCGGGCACCGGCGCGTATCCGGGTTCGAGCGCGCGCGCCGCATTCCTGCGGCTGTACGCCGCGGCGGCCGATGAGCGGCTGCACAGCGTGCTCAATGTGCGCGCGCCGTCCGGCGCGACGCTGACGATCACGAAGTCGTTTGATCTCGAGACGGCACCGGTCATCCAGGCCGATAGCTCCAAGGCGCCGCCCATCAAGCTGCCGACGACGCTCACGTCGTCGATGACCGTGGCAAAGGGCGTGAGCGAGGTCACCTGGCACGTGAATCCGTCGCTGCGTCCGAGCCAGCACGAGCAGGCGCACCTCGACGAGTCGTGGACGCTCACCTGCACGCTCGGCGCGCGTACGCAGCGCATGCCGGTGAAGGTGGCACGAGGCGCGGTCGCCGCGGTGGACCTGCGGCGGTGCGGGGGCGCGCGATAGCGCCTCGCCCGCCGGGGCGCGCCGGCGTAACTTCGACCCCGTGAACCAGCCCCCCGCGGACGCACTCTTCCTCGCCTTTCAGCAGGCGCTCGCCGGCCGGTATTTCATCGACCGCGAGATCGGCCGCGGCGGCATGGGCATCGTGTACCTCGCGCGCGAGGTGCATCTCGACCGGATGGTCGCCATCAAGCTCTTTCCGCCCGACCTCGCCGCGCGCCCCGCGCTGCGCGAGGGTTTCCTGCGCGAGGCGCGACTCGCCGCCAAGCTGTCGCACCCGCACGTCGTCCCCATCCATGCGGTGGACGACATGGACGGCTTCGTCTTCTTTGTGATGCCGTTCGTCGACGGCGTCACGCTCGCCGAACGCGTGCGCAGGAGGGGCCCGATGTCGGCGTCCGAAGGCGCGCGCGTGCTGCGCGAAGTCGCGTGGGCGCTCGACCACGCGCACGGACACGGCGTGGTGCACCGCGACGTGAAGCCCGACAACATCCTGCTCGAGACCGCCACCGGCCGCGCGCTGGTGGCCGACTTCGGCATTGCCGCCATCACCGGCGAAGCATCGACCGAGCGCGTGGCCGGCACGCCGGAGTTCATGAGCCCCGAGCAGGCGCTCGGGCGCGAGATCGACGCGCGCAGCGACCTGTACTCGCTTGGCGTCACGGCGTACTACGCCTTCTCGGGCCGATTGCCGTTCGAGGGAAAGTCGGCGCCCGAGATCCTGGCGCGCCACGTCAGTGAAGCGCCCGAGCCGCTGACCTCGCTGGGCCTCGCCGTGCCGCGCAAGCTCGCGCTGCTCGTTGATCGTTGCCTGGCCAAGGACCCCGCCGACCGCCCGGCCAGCGCGCACGCGCTCGCCGAGCAGCTGGGGGTGGCCATCGAACAGCGCCGGGAGCTGCCGGCGGCGTTGCGCGGGTTCGTGAAGCGCGGCGGGCGCATGGACAGCGG
>CAYHCW010000294.1:0-4549 GCA_964355025.1 uncultured Gemmatimonas sp.
TGCCGGCGCACTACATCACCACCATCCGCATCGTCGGCTGCCCCGACCCGAGCCCATCGTACCAGCGCTTCGTCGTGCCGCGCCCCGGGCTGCTGCCCAATGATATAGATGCGATCGGCCGCGCCTACATCGGCGCGCTGTCCAACGAAGTCAGCACCTGGCTGCAGCGGCTTCCGGCCGAGGCGCCGGTTGGGGTCACCTTCTCGGGCGGCATCGACAGCGGCTCGGTCTTCCTCGTGGCCGCCCACGCCATGCGCACCCTCGGCCTGAACCTCGGCCGGCTCAAGGCGTTCACGCTCGACGCCGGCGACGGGCCCGACCTCGCGCAGGCGCGCGCCTTCCTGGACGCCGTGGACATGGGGCTATTCCTCGAGCCCATCGAGGCCGACCTGGCAACCGTTGACGCGAACGAGGTGATCCGCATTACCGAGGACTACAAGTCGCTCGACGTGGAGTGCGCCACGATGGGGCTCGCACTCACGCGCGGCATCCGCGCGCGCTACCCCGACTGGCGCTATCTGATGGACGGCGACGGCGGCGACGAGAACATGAAGGACTACCCCATTGAGGAGAATCCCGAGCTCACCATCCGCAGCGTCGTCAACAACCCCCTGCTCTACCAGGAAGGCTGGGGGGTGGAGACGATGAAGCATTCGCTTACCTACTCCGGCGGCCTGAGCAGGTCGTACGTGCGCACCTGCGCCCCGGCGCGCCACCTCGGGTTCGAGAGTTTCAGTCCGTACACCCGGCCTGCCCTCGTGGAACTAGCCGGCTCGCTCCCGTGGGATGCCCTCACCGGCTACGACACCGACCGGCTCTACGCGCTCAAGGGAGAGATCGTCGCGGCCGGCGTGCGGGCAATCACCGGCTCGGCAATGCCCGTCTTCGCCAAGCGGCGTTTCCAGCACGGCGCCATCGACGCCGATGCCATGCGACGCGCCATGCCGTGGAGCGAAGCCGAATACCGCCGGCGCTTCCTCGCGATGTACACGTGACCAACGCCGCGGGCACGGCGGCATATCCGTCGCGCCCCGGCGAGCGCGACGCGTGGATCGTGAGCCGCCGAGGTCCGCGAGCGGCACTGAACGCCGAACTGCCGTACGCCTGCTTCGTCGAGGACGAGATGGGGGCAAGCGGCGAGGTGCGGCGGGTAGCCACAGTCTTCCTCACCAACCGCGAGTGCCCGTTCCGTTGCCTGATGTGCGACCTCTGGCAGAACACGCTCGAGGAACCCGTGCCGACCGGCGCCATCGCACACCAGATCGACGTGGCGCTGGCGTCGCTCCCGCCGGCCCCGGTAATCAAGCTGTACAACAGCGGCAGCTTCTTCGATCACCGGGCTATTCCACCCGGGGAATATTCTGAGATTGCCGCTCGCCTGAGCGGATTCAGCCGGGTGATCGTGGAGTGCCATCCATCATTCGTGGGCCCAGACGTCGAACGCTTTCGTGACCTGCTGCAGGGTGAACTGGAGGTCGCGATGGGCCTCGAGACGGCGCATCCCGACGTGCTCGCCAGGCTCAACAAGCGCATGACGCTTGAGTCGTACGCCCTCGCCGCCGGGCGGCTGCACGCGATGGGCGTTGCGTCGCGCGCGTTCGTGCTCGTGCAGCCGCCGTTCATTCCGGTTGATGAGGCGGCAGACTGGGCGGTGCGCTCGGCGGCATTCGCGTTCGACCAGGGCGCCGGAGCGGTAAGCCTCATCCCCGTACGCGCGGGCAACGGCGCGCTCGAGGCGCTCGTCGCGACCGGCGAGTTCTCGCCGCCGCGGATTGCGACGCTCGAAGCAGCGATGGACGGCGCGCTGGCGCTGGGATACGGACGCGCCTTCGCCGATACGTGGGACCTCGGGCGCTTCTCGCAATGCCCCGCGTGCCTCGACGCGCGCACGGAGCGCCTGCGCGACATGAACCTCACGCAGTACTGGCTTCCGTGGGTGCCCTGTGCCGAGTGCGGCGCACCGTGAGCCTCGTCGCATCCCACCCATGCTGACGCACGACGTCGACATCGCCATCGTCGGCTCGGGATTCTCGGGCTCGCTCCTCGCAATGATCGCGCGGAAGCTCGGGCGGTCGGTGGTGCTGCTCGAACGCGGGCATCATCCGCGCTTCGCCATCGGCGAATCATCCACGCCGCTGGCCAGCCTCCTGCTCGAAGAGATCGCGCGACAGTACGACCTTCCGCGGCTGCTCCCCTTGGGCAAGTACGGCACCTGGCGGCGGGCGTACCCGGACGTCGGCTGCGGGCTCAAGCGCGGCTTCAGTTTCTTTCGTCATGAGGTCGGCACGTCGTTCGCCGCCGACGCCGCGCACGGCAACCAGCTGCTCGTGGCCGCCAGCCCGCACGATGACATCGGCGACGTGCACTGGTACCGGCCCGACTTCGATCATTTCTTCGTGCGGGAAGCCGTGGCGCTCGGCGCCGTGTACCTCGACGGCGTGAATCTCACGTCCTTCATGCCCGGCGCCGACGGCGCACACCTGGAGGGTGAGGGCCTGAGCGTGCGCGCGCGCCTCGTGGTCGATGCCACCGGACCGCGCGGTTTCCTGCATCGTCATCTCGGGCTTGACGAGCGCCCGCTGCCCGGCCTTCCGCCCACGCAGACGCTCTTCAACCACTTCACCGGGGTGCATCGATTCGCCGACGTGGTGCCCGCGGCATTCGCCGGCACGCAACCCTATGCGCCCGACGACGCCGCCGTGCATCACGTGTTCGATGGTGGGTGGATCTGGGTGCTGCGCTTCGACAACGGCATCACCAGTGCCGGCATCGCGGCCACCGAACCGCTCGCGCGCGAGCTGCGGCTAGACGAAGGCGCCGCCGCGTGGGAGCGGCTGATGGCACGCTTTCCCTCCATCGGCGCGCAGTTCGCGAACAGCACGCCAACTCACGACTTCACCTGGTGGCCGCGTCTCTCGTTCTTCAGCGACACGATAGCCGGCGACGGCTGGGTGGCGCTGCCCTCGGCCGCCGGCATCGTCGACCCGCTGCTCTCCACGGGCTTTCCGCTCACGCTGCTCGGCGTACAGCGCGTGGCGCAGGCAATCGCCGAGGACTGGGGCACGCCACGACTTCGCGAGCGGCTGGAGGCGTACGCCGAGCGCACGGCTGGTGAACTCGAGACCACGTCGCGACTCGTTGGCGCGCTCTACGATGCGTTCGGCGACTGGGAGCGTTTTTCGTCACTCAGCTTCCTCTATTTCGCCGCCGCCAGTTTCGCCGAGTCGGCGCGGCGACTGGGAAACACCGCGCTGGCCGGCGACGCTTTCTTGCTGGGTGGCCACCCGGCGTTCGCGCCGGCACTGCAGCACTGCCTGCGACTGGCGGCGGAGCTGCGCGACGACCCGACGCCGACGCGCCGTGCGGCGTTGCTCGACGCGATCGCGCGCGCCATCGAGCCGGTGAACGTGGGCGGGCTGGCCGACGCCGAGCGCCACAATTGGTATCCTGCCACGGCAGCCGACCTGCTCGCGGGGGCGGGCAAGCTGGGCGCCAGTGCGCCGCAGGTGCAGGCGATGCTCGAGCGCTGCGGTTTCTGGCGCTGATCAGACGATTCGGTTACGTTCGAAATGTTGCCGGGAGGGGCCTCTCCCTCCGCCATCCCCCCAGCGGACAGCGCGCCCGCCACCAGCGCACGGAGGCTCACGTGAAGTTCGCACCCACGCGACTCGTGGCGATGGCGCTTGGCCTGTGCGGCACGGTGCTTCCCTGCCTGGCGCCGGCTCAGGCTGCGCCGGCGGGCGTGCAGCGTCGCGAACTCGTGGGTGTCGTGCGCGATCCCGGTGGCGTCCCCGTCGAGGGAGCGAGGATCGACATTCCGGGCGCGAGCGCCCGATCGAACGAGAAGGGCATGTTCCAGCTGTGGACCGGCAACATCGACACCGTCACGATCTCCATCCATCGGCTTGGCTTCGAGGCGATGGAAGCGCTGATCACGGCGCGCAACCGGCAGTGGGACACGGTCGTCGTCGAGCTCGACCCCACGGCACAGCGGGTAACGGGAGTCACCGTGAAGGCCGCCCTCGGCGAGCGCAACCGGTGGATAGCTGAGTTCGATGAACGCCGATCGCGAGGGCTGGGCGTCTTCCTGACCCGGCAGGAGATTGAACAGCGCAATACAACAAGACTGTCCGACGTGCTGCGCGACCGGCGGGGCATTCACGTCGTGCGGGTAGGTACGGGGCGCTATGGCGTGCGCTTCACGACCCACTCCGGCGGCATTCGCGGCAGCACCTGCCAGCCCGACGTGTGGATTGACGGCGTGCGGGCCCGCGGGATGGAGGTGGACGATATCTTTGCCAGCACCGTGGAGGCCGTCGAGCTGTACGACACGTTCGCAACCGTCCCCATGCAGTTCTCGCAGGGAGTGAACTCCGTGCCGTGCGGCACGATCGTGCTGTGGACGCGCGTGCCGGGCCGCGCGAACCGCGACTCCGTTCGAAAGCCTGAATGAGACGTCAGCGCGCGCGCTGGCTCCCGGCTCTCGTCGTCGCGCTCGTCACGGCCGTCGCCTTCTTTCCCACCCTGCGCAACGGCTGGGTGACGTGGG
>CAYHCW010000295.1:0-4499 GCA_964355025.1 uncultured Gemmatimonas sp.
AGGTGCTAGGTGCTAGGTGCTAGGTGCTAGGTGCTAGATGTAGCACCTAGTATCTAGCACCTACCACCTAGCACCTAGTATCTCTTGCTGCCCGGCAAAAACCCCAGCGCCCGATTCAGCCATCGTGCAAACGGCACCATCTTCACGAAGTCCTTCATCACCGCGTCTGCGACCTTCGGCGACAGCGCTTCGGCGTCCGGCACCGCGCGCGACACGGTGAATGACTTGAATCGCAGCCACCGTTCGGCGGGGTGCCCGGGCTCGTAGCCGCGTGGCAGGCGCTTGAGCAGGATGCCCGGCTCGTCGTCCGTCAGGCCGCCGAAGCGCTTTACGAATGTCCGGTCGGTCACCACCGACTCCCACGACGCCACGTCGTCGGCGATCGCGTCACGCACCAGTCGCAGCTTGGGGCTGGGGGGCATCCACAATCCGGCCGCCACCAGCGACGCGCCGGGCTCCAGGTGGAAGTAGAACCCGGCGCCGCCGTCCACCGTCTGGCCCACGCCACGGCCGGGCGCGCGGTGAAAGATCCAGCATGCCGCGTGCGTCTTGTACGGCGACTTGTCCCGCGAGAAGCGCACGTCGCGATGGATGCGAAACAGCGACGTCCTTGGATCGCCCACGAACTCCGGGGCGGCGTCGGCAAAACGCACGTCGAGTTCCTCGACGAATGCCTTCAGCGGCGTCTTGATCTCGCGCTCATACGTGGCGCGCTGTGCCTCGAACCACTCGCGGCGGTTGTTCTTCCTGAGCGCGCGCAGGTAGGCGAGCGCGGCGGGCCGGAAACCGGCAAAGGCACGGAGGGTCATGGTGGATTGCCGGGGAGTATCACGGGGGCATGCGGAGCGTATCGACCGTCGCGGTGTCAGTGACCGCAGGCACCGCCAGCGGGGCATCGCGCAGCGCGCGAAGCGCCGCCCCGACCTCCGACAGCGCGCCGCGCGAACGCCCGCTCGGCGTGCGCATCCCCGTGGCCGCCAGCACGTCTGAGGCATCGCCGGCAATTACACCACGGACCCAGTCGCGCGACGCGCCCCACAGCAGGGCGTGGCGCACCAGGCGCTGCTGCGCCTGTTCGCCGGCCACCGCGGGTGACGAAGGGACCCCGAGCACCCACACCGACGGCGCCGCGCGCGCGAGCGACACCCACCGCGCCATCGCCGCCAGCGCTCGTTCAAGCCGCACCGGCGTGTCACTGTGCGCACGCACCGCCAGCGCGATGGCGTCCACCGGCGAGCCACCGCCCATCACCCAATCGCAGAGCGCGCTGTCGGCGGGCGTGCCCGCGTCCGTGGCCAGCGCGATGATGACATCGCGGTCGAGGCGCCGCGCTGTTCGCGCCACCTGCCCGTAATACGCTTGCCACTGCGGCACGCCCGCCGCGCCCGGCCACGCCGAGAGGCCCTCCGCCGGCAGCAGTACGTCGGGATGCAGGTGCCTCACGATCCGCTCAATCAGCGTGGTGCGTGCGGCCATCCAGGCATCGTCCGCGGGCAGCGGCCGGCGGTCGTCGCGCGCCAGGTCCAGCGTCACCACCAGCACCAGCGAGTCGCGTCGTGCCAGGATGCTCCGTGCCATCGAATCCAGCGCGTTCGCGGTTGCACCGTCCGGCTGGAGCTCGATGTGCAGCGCCGTGACGCCGAGGGAATCGGCCAGCGCCACGTCGTGGCGCGCGACGAGTGACGACGGCGCGCCGGAAAGCGTGCCGAACAGTCGCAGCCCCACCGCAAACTCGGTGCGCGCGCGTTCCGGCATTGCGCCGCCGCCCAGTGCCCGCTCGGCGGCCAGCGCGCCGTATGCGCTCGGCATCTCGGTGCCCGCCAGCACGAGGGCGACCACGCATCCCACCGCCACGCTCGCGCGCCACGCACCGCTCAGCCGCCATCGCGCCGGAGCGGCGGGCACCAGCAATGGAAACAGCGCCGCAGCGCTCCACAGAAACGCGCCATCGCCGAGCGCCGCCGCACCCAGTGACGACGCGGCCATGCCAGGCGCGAGCCACCACGCGGGCAACTGGGCGCCGTGGCCCTCGAGCCATCGCGCTACGGCCACCCAGGCGACCACCAGGTCGAACAACGCGATGGGGAACGCCACGGAGGCGCTCGCTCGACCGCTCAGCAGCGCCCAGAGTGCCTGCACTGCCACCCCCACCACGACCGCCGGCCAGAGCCACGCGAGGGGATCGAGCACGCGCGAGCCCGGGGCCGTTGGACCGAGCAGTCCAACCAGAAGCGCCGGTACGAGCAGGAAGGCGCACAGTCCAGAAAGCGCGCGAAAGGCGCGCCCGGCATTGGGAAGCGTCGTGACGCGAGCGCCGACGGCGAGATTCCACCCCATCAGCGCGCCGCCGAGCACGGCGAACGTCGCCGGAATGCCCCAGTCCGTCACGGTCGGGACGGCCGGCACACGCGGGGCGCGTCAGCCGCGGTCAGCGTGCGTCGCTCGCGTCGCGCGCACGTTCAGGCGCCGCGTCACCACGTCCACGGCTTTCCGCGCGTCCTTGCTGGCGCTCACCAGCAGGTCGAGGACGAGTACGCCGTCGTCGGGCATTGTGTGCAGGGCCACATGCCCCAGGTCGAGCAGGAGCATGATGACCAGGCCGCCGCGGGGCAGCGACCGCACGAGCGGCGGTTCCACCGTGGTGAGCCCCGCCGCGCCGGCGGCGGCGATGAGCAGTCCCGACAGCGACGCTCGGTCCCGCAGCAACGATGACGGGACGCCGCGAAAATCGGCGGCGTCGTGCGTCATCGTTGGCGGCACCTGGTCGATGCGCATGGTCACGGCGCGGGTGGCACGGACGGAGGCAGCCCCGGCGCGGTCGCGCGCGGCCGAACGGGGGCACCACCAGCGACCGTCGTCAGCGAGCGATGCCCATCAGCACCCACGGCACGCACCGCCGCCCAGCCGTCATCGAGCTGCTCGTCGAGCAGCAAGCTCGTCGAGGTTCCTGCATCGTGGACGCGCGTCCAGGTGGGAGACGTCGTGCTGCGGAAGAGCACCTCGTACCGGACGGCGAGCGCAGACGCCTTCCACGTGATCATCCACTTCTGGCCGCCGGACGCGCGGTCGCGGCGAGAGACGACGCTGTCGACCGGGCCGGGCGCCGCCGCCAGCGACACGACCGTCGCCAGGTTCAGTCGCGCCACGTTGGCTACGTAGCCGAAGTTCACGTTGGCAAGATCATCGGTGGGGAGATGCTGGCGATTGGTATTCTCGAGGCGCTCGGTGAACCGGAGCCCCGCGTCACCCAGGCGGTGGAACGGCGAGTGGTCGCCACCGCGGCCGATGCGGTCGAGCCGGAACGTCGGCCGCACCTCGAACTTCGGCGTGTACAGCGCTCCCAGTCCCCAGACGTATCGCGCCAGCTCACCGCTCCGGCTCGGGATCGAGTCCACCGCGTACAGGCGAATGCTCGTGGAGTCCGTACGCCCGTCGTCGGCCACCACGTTGCCGACGATGTCGTCGGTGAAGGCCGCCACCACGACCTTCTTCTCGTCGTGGAGGCGCTTGGCCAGGCCAGACGCCCCGAGCAGCCCCTGTTCCTCGGCGGCGACCAGTGCGAACACGATCGTCGCGTCGAACCCGCCGGGAAACCTCTTCGAGACGACGCGCGCGAGTTCCACCACCGCCGATGTGCCCGAGCCGTCGTCATCGGCGCCGGGCGCGTCGCTGGTGGCGTCGGCCGGGTCGGTGGTGCAGATGCACGAGTCATAGTGGCCGCTGATGACCACGACACGCGTGGTGTCCTTCCCCGGCAGCCAGGCCAGCACGTTCACCACACGCGCCATCGGGCGATCGCGGAAGCGGGTAATCTGCGCGTCGTGCGGGTCGTACTCGATGCGCAGGCAGCCGCCGCAGTCGCGGCTGAAGGCGCGCAGTTCGTTGTAGAGGAATCGACGTGCCGCGCCGATGCCGCGAGTCTCGGACACCGTATCGCTCATTGTGTGCCGCGTGCCGAACGACACGAGCATCGAGTCGATGAAGCGAATGCGCGCCGCCGACACGTCCGCGAGCGCGGCGACGATGCGCGGATCCTTCGCCAGGCCGATGGTGACGTCGGGGCCGGGTGCCGGCGCGGCGGTCCTTGCGGTGAGTCGTGCCGGCTGGGCGGCCACGGTGGAGGCGGCGAGCGCCAGGGCGGAACACAGGAGTGCGCGGCGCATGGGAATCATCGATGGGTTTGGTGCGGCGGGGATGGCTGGAGAATACGACAGAATGACGGAGAGTGCGACAGAGTACGACAGAAAACGACAGAAGACGACAGAGTACGGCAGCACGACCCAACACGCCAAAACGCAGCCGAGGGGCAGACCGCCCCGGTCCACCCCTCTGTCGTACTCTGTCGTACTCTGTCGTATTCTGTCGTACTCTCCCCTAAAACATACTCATTGCCATAAAACTCCTCAGACTGTCATTGCTCGCCCGCAGACGCGATGACAGCAGGCGCGTGCACGACCAGAGCACCTTGTAGGCGAGCTCGCGGTTGAAGTCCAGCAGCA
>CAYHCW010000296.1:0-4481 GCA_964355025.1 uncultured Gemmatimonas sp.
GCCGAGATCGAGCGCGCGCTCGAGGTGGCGGAGGAAGTGCAGAAGATCAGATAACGACAGCAGCTTCAGTTCTCTGTCTGTCGCACTCTGTCGTCTTCTGTCGCATTCTGTCGTTCTCTCTGCAACAGCGCGCCCACCGCCCCCGCCACCCGATCGGGCGAATCGAGCGGCGTGAAGTGCCGGGCGCCGTCGATGACGTCGAGCGTCGCGCCGGGAATGGCGGCGTGCAGCCGGCGACTGAGGCTCACCGGCACGAAGGGATCGCGCGCGCCGTGCACGATGGCCGTGGGCACGCGCAGGGTCCCGAGCGCCATCGCCGCGGTCTCGTGTGATCGCTGCGCCTCGAGATGCGCCAGCAGCGCACCGCGCCCGGACGGTTGGGCAAATGGCCGCAGAAACGCGTCCAGGTCATGCCGCCCTTCCTCGCGATCGGCGAAGCCGCTCACGAGTGCGGCGTAGGCCTCGCCGGCCACGAGTGGTGCTGGAAGCAGCCGGGCGACCGCAGCGAGCGATCGCGCCACGCGCGTGCGCCACCGAGGCCAGGCATCGAGGCCGACGCTGTTTATGAGAGCCAGCCGCGATACCCGTTGCGGGGCATTGAGCGCGAGCCATTGCCCCACCGCGCCACCGAGGTCGTGCCCCACCACGCAGGCCTGCGGGACGTTGAGCGCATCCAGCACCGCGAGGGCGCGCCGCGCGTGTGCCGACACGCTCACCGGCGCATCGTCAGGGGGATCGCTGCGACCATAACCCAACTGGTCGAGCACGATCAACCGGTGGCCGCCGGGCATGGCGCGCACCACGCTGCCCCACAGGCGCGACGACGAGGGGAACCCGTGCAGAAAGAGCACCGGCTCGCCCGCGCCTCGGGTGCCTGCGGCATAGTAGTAGAGCCTGTGCCCATCGAGATCCAGGAATTCGCCGCGCATCCCGGCAATTCTCCCTGCGGACAGCACCGATTCAAGCCCAATTGGAAAGTGGGTATCCTCTGGCGCTTTTCGGCAAAATGGGTATAGTTACGCGTTGCGTATTCGGTGAACAGGTGGTCATGTTGCTATGTTATTGACTGCCAACAAGTTAGCAGGGGGCATTGCGAAGTGACTTTACCCGTGGTTCCGATGGTTCCGTCGTTCGCTCCTCCCCCTCCCCCGCCAGCTCCGGTGGTGTTTCCCTTGGGTTGGTTGCTCGAACATGCGTCACTACCGATACAGTATCGCGCCACCATCGACGTAGCGAAGCTCAGCGAGCATCTGCCGGCGTCGTTTGCCAATACCCCGTACTTCCATCGAGCGGCGGTGGAAATCGCCGTTCGGCAGTCGTACGACGGAACCTGGAACAACGCGATGCTGGCGCTTCCGGCGCGCAGTGCGTCGTCCATCGACGGACTCGGCAGCATCAATGCCGTCCGCCGCCTGCTGGAGTCGGGTTGGGACAAGGATTCGCCGGCGCTGTATCAGGCCCGCCGCTCGTTGTTCCGTTTGCTCGCCGAGGACGAAGATCCGGCGCAGTTGTACGAGTTCCAGGCCAAGCCGGGCAAGACGCACGAGCCCGAAGTCGCCGCGCACCTGCGCCGACTGCTCCGCGAAGCCGCCGGCGCGACCCTCGCGCAGGCGGGCTTCGAGTCCGACCCCCGTGTGCGTGGGCTCGCCCGCCGCACGCTCGAGCGACTCACCGACTTCCTGGCGTCGCCGCTTGCGCAGAAGCCGTGGATTCGCGTGGGCAACCAGCAACTGCTGGCTGCCGAGGCGGCGCCGCCGTCGCTGTATGCGCTGCAGATGCTGGCCTACATGCCGCTCTTCCGCAACGAGCATTACACGGCCATGGAGGCGTTGTACGAGTACCTCGCGCGTCCGTTGCCGCGGCAGGAAGCCATTCAGGTGGTTGGCAAGAAGATGCTGCCGGTGCCGCTGCTCGTGCTCGGCGACATGCTGCCGCACCGCAACGCCGTGGACGCCGACATCCCGATGGCGCTCGCTTGGCTGGAGACGATGGCGCGATTGAACTTCCTGCGTCGCAACGAGACCTGGTCCAAGATGTACGAGCGGTTCGTGGACGATTGCGGGCGCGACGGCGTCTGGCATCCGCACAAGGGCATGGCGTCTCCCAAGACGCCCAATCCGTTTGTCTGGCCGTTCTTCCCGCTCGAGCCGCACTCGACCACGGGCGAAGAGCGGTGGACCGACGTCACGTTCCGCATCGGGCTCATTGCACGGCTTTCCGGCCGTACCGTCGAGCTCCGCTGACGCGCGTCATGCCTTGTGAAGTGTGCGAGGGCCGGTGCAGGTGAACCGGCCCTCGCATTTTCCCGATGGGTACGCGGGGTGCCGCGCGCGCGATGTCACGCTGGCCGATGGTACCCGGCTGCGGCTCGTCGAGAGTGGAAGCGCGTCGGGAGCGCCGGTGCTGTTGATCCACGGCTTCGGTGCCTCGGCGTACCAGTGGCGCCACCTGATGCCGGCGCTGGCGGCCGCGGGCCGGCACGTGCTGGCCCCCGACCTGCCCGGACACGGCTTCAGCCAGCTGGTGTTTGACGCCGGAGAGTACACCCGAGCCGCCTATGCGCGCCGCCTGTGGATGCTGCTTGATGCGCTGGGCATCAGCCGGGCACCACTGATCGGGCACTCGATGGGCGGCGCCGTGGCCGCCGAGATGGCGTGGCAGCAGCCATCGCGGGTCGAGCGGCTGGCGTTGCTGTCACCAGCCGGATTCGGTCGCGTGCCGTGGCGAGCTCGCGTGCTGCATGTCGTCCCCGACGCGCTGGCGCCGCTTGCGCGCCTCTTCGCGTCGCGTGCCGCCGCGCATCTCGTGCTGGGCGATGTCTACGGCCCCGGAGGCACGTGGTCGCCGCGCGACGAGGAAGAGCTGCTTGCCCCGTACGCGCAGCGCGACATCTATCGCTCGATGCTGCGGACCATCAAGGAGTTCGACTTCAGGCTGCACGAGGCCGACGCGCTCTCGACGCTGCCGGCAGGTACCCTGGTGGTGTTCGGTACGCACGATCGCGTGGTGCGGCCGGCGGATGTCGACGCGCGCGTGCGAGCGATGCCGGATGGGCGACTGGTGATGCTCCCGCGCATCGGACATCTCCCCCAAGTGGAAGATGCGGCGCAGGTTGCGGACCTCCTGCGGGAGTTCCTGCAGGCGCCGCGCGTGGCGGGGGCCATTGGCGCCGATTAGGTTGCGTGAGTGACCACAGACAAACCGAAGAAGAAGACGCCCGTTCGCCGGCGCAGCCCGGGACGTGCCAGCAAGGCCACGACCGTCGCCAACGCCGAGCAGCAGGAACTGGCGATTGCGCCTCCCGCGCCGACACTGGATGCCACCGAAGGACTGAGTCTCGCCCAGGCCGAAGCCGCTGCCAGCGCCGGTGACGGCGGAGGATTTGCCGAACTCGGGCTGCACGAGACGGTGTTGCGGGCCATCGCCGATGCCGGGTACACACACCCGACGCCGATCCAGCGCCAGGCAATTCCGCTCGCGCTCAACGGGCGCGACATCATGGGGCTGGCGCAGACGGGCACGGGAAAGACCGCGGGATTCTCGATCCCGATCATCGAGAGACTCATCGGCGGGCCGCGCCGCACCCGGGCGCTCATCCTCACGCCGACGCGCGAACTCTGCCAGCAGGTGGAGGAGAGCTTTCGCAAGTACGGCAAGCACGCGCCGCTCGACGTCATCTCGGTGTATGGCGGCGTGGGGTACGAGACGCAGGTAACGGCGTTGCGCGGCGGTGTCGATGTGGTGGTGGCCACGCCCGGGCGCCTGATCGACCATCTCGAGAAGCAGAACGTGTCGTTCGACGAGCTGGAGGTGCTGGTGCTCGACGAAGCCGACCGGATGCTCGACATGGGCTTTGCGCCGCAGATCCAGAAGATCATCGCGGCCATCCCGAACTACCGGCAGACGCTGCTGTTCAGCGCCACGATGCCGCCCGAAGTGGAAGCGCTGGCCCGCAAGTACCTGCGCAAGCCGGTGGTGGTGCAGGTGGGGCGTCGGTCGGCCGCGGCCGTCACGGTGCAGCACTTCGTCTACCCGGTGCCGAAGCAGCGCAAGACGGAGCTCCTCGCCGAGCTGCTGAAGAACAAGGCGATGGATTCGGTGCTCGTGTTCACGCGCACCAAGCACGGCGCCGACCGGGTGGTGCAGCATCTCGAGGACGTCGGCATCCATGCCGACGCGCTGCACGCCGACAAGACGCAGGGGCAGCGCGAGGCCGCGCTGCAGCGCTTCAAGGACGGCAAGACCAAGGTGCTGGTGGCGACGGACATCGCCCAGCGCGGGCTGGACATCACGGGCATCACGCACGTGATCAACTACGACGTGCCGCAGCAGGCCGAGGACTACGTGCATCGCATCGGCCGCACGGGGCGCGCCGCGCAGACGGGTGACGCCTACACGTTCATGTGCGCCGACGAGATTGCGATGGTGAAGACGATCGAGCGGGTGATCAACCAGGAAATCCCGCGGATCTCGGTGCCGGG
>CAYHCW010000297.1:0-4470 GCA_964355025.1 uncultured Gemmatimonas sp.
GGCAACGCCATCAAGTTCACGCCCCGGGGCGAGGTGTACGTCAGCGTGTCCGTGGAGCGCCGCGCCGGCAGCAGCCTCGCGTTGCGCGTGCGGGTGCGCGACTCGGGCATCGGCATTCCCGCCGATCGCCTGCCGCGGCTCTTTCAGGCGTTCTCGCAGGCCGATTCGTCGACCACGCGCAAGTTCGGCGGCACCGGACTGGGGCTGGTCATCTCCAACCGGCTCGTGCAGCTCATGGGCGGCACCATCTCGGTGGAGAGCGTGGACGGTGCGGGATCGACCTTCGCGTTCACCATGAACTGCCAGGCCGCGGCAGACACCCCGCCCGGCGCCAACGCGCTGGCGGTGACGTCGCGTCCGGCACTGCAGGGCCGGCGCGTGCTGATCGTCGACGACAACGCCACCAGCCGCAAGATGTTGCAGCGCCAGGCGGAACTGTGGGGCATGCGGCCCCGCGTCGCCTGCTCCGCCGAAGAGGCCCTGGCGTGGATAGAGCGCGGGGACGCCTTCGACATCGCCCTGCTCGACCACGTGATGCCCGGCATGTCTGGCATCGAGCTGGCGACGGCCATTCGCCAGCGCCACCCGGGGCCGGCGCTTCCCCTGCTGCTGCTGTCGGCGTGTGGCACGCACGACGCAGAGCTGAAACAGCACCAGCACCTGTTCCACTCGTGCGTGCACAAGCCCGTCCGCCCGCAACAGCTGGTGAACCTGCTCGCCGACGGGCTCGCCGCCATCGCACCGCGCGCGTCGGGCGCCTTCTCGGTCACCATGGCCATGCTGCCCGCCGAAGCGCTCTCGACCCGCGTGCTCGTGGCCGACGACAGCCCGCTCAACCGGCTGCTGCTCGAGACAATGCTACGCAAGATCGGTTACGACCTCGTCTCGTCGGCGACCAATGGCGTGGAAGCCGTGGATGCCGCGATGACAGGCACTGTGGACGTCATCTTCATGGACGTACAGATGCCACACCTCGACGGGCTCGAGGCGACGCGGCGCATTCGTGCGGAGCAGACCACCGCCGCCCAGCCCATCATCATCGCGCTGACCGCCGACGCCATGATGGGCGACCGCGAGCGCTGCCTCGCCGCCGGGATGGATGACTACCTCGCCAAGCCCGTGCGTCTCGAGCAGGTGCAGGCCACGCTGGCGCACTGGGCGGCGCGCAAGGTGGCGTAGGCGGCAGCAGTTTGGGAGCACCGCGCGTACTTCCTGCAGTACCACGCGACGCGTTCCCTCAAATCCAACATCCCGTGCGCAAGTCACTTCTCGTTGCCGCGCTGCTCATCGGCGCTCCCGTGCTCCACGCGCAGGCCGCGCCCGCTGATGACCCGATCATCAAGCGCATCTGGTCGCTCGGCATGGATAGTTCGCAGACCCCGCGCCTCGCCCAGGTGCTGCTCGACTCCCTCGGCCCGCGCCTGCTCGGCAGCCCCGACATGCGTCGCGCGCAGGAGTGGGCCGTCCAGACGCTCGGCGGCTGGGGCATCGACGCCAGGAACGAGCAGTTCGGTACGTGGCGCGGCTGGCGCCGCGGCCACTCGCACATCGACCTCATCGAGCCGCGCGTGCGCTCGCTCGAAGGGATGATGCTCGGCTTCAGCCCGGGCACGAAGAAGAAGAACAGGGTGGCGGAGACGGTCATCCTGCCGCACTTCGCCGACAGCACGGAGTTCGTGAAGTGGCTGCCTGCGGTCAAGGGCAAGCTGGTGCTTGTCTCGGCGCCCTTCGCGTCGTGCCGTCCCACGGAGGACATCGCGAAGAGCGGCACGCCGGCGACCATTGCGCGCGACAGCGAGCTGCGCGCCGAGAATGCCCGCGAGTGGAGCGGCAGGAACGTGCGCGGCACGGGCCTCAGCCTTGCCCTCGGCGGCGGCGAGCTCGCCGTGCGCATCGAGAAAGCCGGCGCGGCGGGCGTCATCAGTTCGCGCCCCACCAATTCACGCGGCGGCCTGGCGCTCTTCGAGACCTACACCACCAAGGTGCCCACGGTTGGACTGTCGTGCGAAGACTACGGCCTGGTCTTCCGCCTCACCGAGAATAACCAGCATCCCAGGATCCGCCTCAACCTCGATGCGCAGTTGCTCGGCGAGCAGCCGATCTCGAACGTCGTGGGGCGCATTCCCGGCACGACGAAGCCAGACGAGTACATCGTGCTCTCGGCGCACTTCGACTCGTGGGACGGCGGCAGCGGCGCCACCGACAATGCCACCGGCTCGGTGATGATGCTCGAGGCCATGCGCATCCTCAAGCAGGTGCTGCCCAAACCGCAGCGCACCATCATCATCGGCCTCTGGGCCGGCGAGGAAGAGGGGCTCGTGGGCTCCGGCGCGTTCGCCGAGGATCACCCCGAGGTGCTCAAGGGACTGCAGGGCGTCTTCAACCAGGATGGCGGCACGGGGCGTGTGACGCGCGTCAGCGCGGGCGGCCTGCCGAACGCCGGGGTGCACCTCACCTCATGGCTCAAGCAACTGCCCGCGGCCCTGCAATCGCAGATTCCCTACGACGGCTCGCCGGGTCGTCCGTCCGCCGGCGGCACGGACGATGCCTCATTTGCCTGCCACGGGGTGCCCGCCTTCGGCATGGGCGGGGCGTCGTGGGACTACGGCGTGGTGACGTGGCACACCACCCGCGACACGTACGACAAGGTCGTCCTTGATGACCTCAAGCAGAACGCGACGCTCGTCGCGAGCCTCGCATACCTGGCGTCGGAGGACCCCACGTTCATCACGCGCGAGCGCGTGGACCTGAACACGCTGCCGGCCGGCGGGCCTCCGGGCGTGCCGGCGCGCGCGGGCGCACCCCAGGCGCCGCGCACCTGGCCGGTCTGCACGCCGGTGCCGCGGGTCACCAAGCCGCGGCTCAAGTAGGTGCCTTGAGTGCTGGACCGAACGGCAACTGATACCACGAAGTGGCGAAGGGCACGAAGGGGGCACGAAGCAAGGCCAATGGGGGGACCTGCGTCCTTGCAGTTCCCGCCCAGCTCGTTCTTCGTGCCCCTTCGTGTCCTTCGCCCCTTCGTGGTGCGCAGTTGCATTCGTGGTGCGCAGTTGCATTCGTGGTGCGTAGTTGCAAAGTCGACGCCGTACTGCCCCGGCGATACAATTAACCCGTCGGCGCCGACTGCGCGCCGACGCGTCATTGTCCCTCGCCGCCCATTCCATGTCTGACAAGGTCACGCACCAGCGCTGGGACAACATGCCCCGCGAAACCGTCACCGCCGCCATCGACCGCAAGTTCGTCCACGGCGAGCGCTTGATGCTTGCGCAGGTTTTCCTCAAGAAGGGCGCCGTGGTGCCGCAGCACCATCACGAAAACGAGCAGATCACCTGGATCCTCGAGGGCGCCCTGCGCTTCTGGATCGGGGCCGACGAGTCCGAGGTGATCGACGTGCGCGCCGGGGAGACACTCGTCATCCCGTCCAACGTGCCGCACAAGGCCGAGGCGCTCGAGGACACGCTCGACATCGACGCCTTCAATCCGCCGCGCGCCGACTGGATCAACAAGACGGACGCCTACTTCCAGCAGAAGTAGGCGGGGAAGGCGCGCAATGGACCTGCAGCTGCGCGGGAAAGTGGCGCTCGTGGCCGCATCGAGCCGCGGGCTCGGGCGTGCCATCGCCGAGTCACTGGCCGCCGAGGGCGCCGACCTGGTGCTCGCCGCGCGTGACGCCACGCGCACTGCCGCGGTGGCGCGCGAACTCGCCGACCGGCACGGCGTGCGGGCGATCGGCGTTGCCGCTGACGTGTCGCACGCCGCCGAAGTGGAGGCGCTCATCGCCGCGGCGCTGCGCGAGTTTGGTCGGGTGGACGTGCTGGTGACCAATGCCGGCGGTCCGCCCGCCGGCACCTTCGAGTCGCTGCCGGCCGAGGCGTGGCCCAAGGCTGTGGCGCTCACACTGGAAAGCGTTGTCGGTCTTTGCCGCGGCGTGCTGCCGGGTATGAAGGAACGCCGCTGGGGCCGCATTCTCAACGTCACGTCCATCGCCGTGAAGCAGCCGGTGGACAACCTGATCCTCTCGAACACGCTGCGCGCCGCCGTCACCGGCTTTGCGCGCACGCTCGCCAACGAGGTCGCGCCGTTCGGCATCACGGTGAACAACCTGATGCCGGGTTACACGCGCACCGAGCGGGTCGAAGAACTCGCCAGCGCAAGCGCGAAGGCCAAGGGCACGACGCCGGCCGATGAACTGTCGCGCTGGGAGGGCCAGATCCCAATGGGCCGGCTGGGCGAGCCGCACGAGTTCGCCGCGCTCGCCGCCTTCCTCGCCTCGGAGCAGGCGAGCTACATCACCGCCCAGTCCATCGCCGTTGATGGCGGCTGGATAAGAAGTCTGCTGTAAAGAACCCCCTGCCACTACCTGTTCCTTCACTGTGCCTCTTCCTCTGCCCTGAGCCATGTCTCAACTCACAAAAACCGACTGGATCTGGAAGGACGGTACCTTCGTCCGCTGGGATGACTGCCAGGTCC
>CAYHCW010000298.1:0-4450 GCA_964355025.1 uncultured Gemmatimonas sp.
CTGACGCTGGCCGATGCCCTGCGCCGGGCCGATCGCGCGGCCTACGCCAATCGCACCGCCCGCGCCACGGCCGACGCCCAGCGGGCGCAGGCCGCCGGCGCACTGCGTGGCGTTCTCCCCTCCGTGGGAGCCGACGCCTCGCTGCTCCGCACCACGGACCCCATCAATGCCTTCGGCTTCGCGCTCAAGCAGCGCGGCGTGTCGATGGCCTCCTTCGCCCCCGCAACGCTCAACGACCCGGCGGCCATCTCCAACTACGCCGCAGGCATCACGCTGCAGCAGCCGATCATCAACGGCGATGCCTGGGCTGGGCTGCGCTCGGCGCGGGCCGCCGCGTCGGCGGCCGACCTGCAGGCCGACTGGACGCGCGTCAGTGCGCGTGCCGACGTCGTGCAGGCGTTCTATGGCGCGGTGCTCGCCCGTGAGCTCGCGGGCACGCTGGCTACGGCGGTGCGCGCCGCGCGCGAGCACGTGCGCGCGGCCGAGCTTGCCGCCAGCAACGGACTCGTGACGCGCTCCGATGCGCTGCTGGCCCGCGTGCGCGCGGGGGACGTGGACGTGCAGCGCATCGAAGCCGATTCGCGCGCGCGCCTGGCGCATCGGCAACTCGCCCTGTTGCTCGGAACGCCGGGCGACTCGAGCTTCAGCCTGCCCGATTCACTGCCGGTGGCGGCGGACATCGGCGTCGAGCGCACGGCACTGACGGGCCGCGCCGACGTGAGCGCGGCCGACAAGGCGCGCGAGGCGTCGCGTCTCGACCTGCGACGCGCCGAGTTGTCGCTGTTGCCGCGCCTCAACGGGTTTGCGCGCTACGAGTGGAACTCCCCCGACCGCCCCGCTGCGGGCAAGTCGATGTGGACGGTTGGCGCGGTGCTGTCGTGGTCGCCCTTTGGCGGCGGCGCCGAGCTGGCCGATGTGCGCGGCGCGGCCGCGCGCGCACGCGGCGCCGTGTCGCAGGCCGAGGCCGCGCGCGCCATGGCGGCGCTGGATCGCGCGAGTGCCGACGAGGCCTGGCAGGTGGCCGCCGCTCGCACCGCCATCGCCGACACCGCCGTGTCGCAAGCCAACGAGGCACTGCGCATCGTGAGCAGAAAGTACGAGGGCGGCCTCGCGGCCATCAGCGAGCTGCTCGATGCCGACGCTGCCGGTACCCAGACCCGATTGATGCGGTCCGACGCGCGCTACCGGCTGATTGCCGCGGCCGCTGCGCGGCTCCGCGCGTGGGGCGGCGATCCTGCCGTCCTCGCATCACTTGACTCCCTTCGCTGAGACAACGCCAATGAAGACCATATTTGCACTTCGGGCCGGCGTCGTGCCGGTGATTCTCCTCGCCGCGGCATGCGGCGGTGACACGGTGCCTGCCGCCGTGCCGGCGGCGCCCTACGCCGGCGCAACGAGCGTCGTCGTCGACACGATGCTGGTCGTGAGCTACGAGGCCGCCGGTATCGCGCAGCCCAGGGCTGACGCCACCCTCAGCACCAAGCTGATGGGCGCCGTCACCGCGGTGCTCGTCACCGAAGGGGCACGGGTGCCAGCGGGCGCGCCGTTGGTGCGCCTCGACGCCGCCGATCTCGATGCCAAGGCGCGACAGGCGGTCGCCGGCATCGCCGCGGCAAGTGCCGCGCACCGCGAGGCGACGGCGCAGGCCGCGCGCATTCGCGCGCTCTATGCCGACAGCGCCGCCCCGCGTGCGCAGCTCGACGCGGCGGAGGCCGGGCTTGCCCGCGCGGCCGCCGGGCTCGACGCGGCGCGCGCCGGTGAGGCGGAGCTCGGGGCGGTGCGCGCCTACGGGGTGTTGCGCGCCCCCTTTGCCGGCATCGTGACGCACCGGTTCGTCGATGTCGGTGACTTCGCCGCACCCGGCGCACCGCTAATCACGGTGCAGGATGTCTCGAGTCTCCGGATCAGCGCGGCCGTGCCGGCGGCGATGGCCGCACGTGTCAAGGCGGGGGCTCGCCTGCGTGCCCGCATCGAGGGTGTGGACGTTGTCGCCATCGTCGAGGGCGTTGTGCCGTCCGCCGCGACCATGTACACCGTCAACGCCATCGTCTCCAACCGGGCCAGCGCGCTGCCGTCGGGCGGCGCGGCCGTGCTCGCCGTGCCGGGTGGCACCGCCGAGCGCACCGTGCTCGTGCCGCTGACGGCGATTGTTCGCGAGGGCGACCTCACCGGTGTTCGGGTGGTGCGCGCCGGGCGCACTGAACTGCGATGGGTACGACTGGGTGACACGCACGATGGCCGCGTGGTGGTGCTGAGCGGCCTCAATGCGGGCGAGCACGTGGCGCTCCCCGCGGCGGGGCGCTGAGCATGGGTATCGCCGGACGCGTTGCCCGTTCCTTCCTCACGTCGAAGCTCACGCCGCTCATCACCCTGGCCTCGCTGGCCGTGGGAACGCTCGGCTTGCTGGCGACGCCGCGCGAGGAGGAACCCCAGATCTCGGTGCCGATGGTCGACGTTGTCGTCGCCATGCCGGGTGCCGGACCAAAGGAAGTCGAGAATCACGTGGTGCGCCCGCTGGAGCGTCGCATGTGGGAACTGCCCGGCGTCGATCACGTCTACGCGATGAGCGGCGACGGATACGCCGTGGTGACGGTGCGTTTCAAGGTGGGCGAGGACCAGGAACGGTCGGTGGTGCGGGTGCACGCCAAGATCCTTTCGGGCATGGACCAGATTCCGGCGGGCGTGCTGCCGCCGATCGTCAAGCCGCACGCCATCGATGACGTGCCGATCCTCGCGCTCACGCTGCACGGCGCGTCCACCGACATCAATGCCCTGCGCCAGGTGGCGCTGCATCTCGAGGACGAAATCCGCACGGTCGGCGACGTCTCCGAGACGTCGGTCATCGGCGGACACGCGCGTGAGATTACCGTGGCACTCAACGCCGCGCGACTTGCTGCCGCGGGCGTCACGCCGGGAGAAGTGGCGGCCGCCCTGCAGGGCGCCAACGGGCGCCTGCAAGCGGGCGAGTTCAGCGCCGGCAACGCGGTAGTTCGCGTGAGCACGGGCGCAGGCCTGGCCACGGCGGCCGAGGTGGGCCGCGTGGTGGTGAGCACGCGCAGCGGTGTGCCGGTGTACGTGAGTACGGTGGCCGATGTGCGCGAGGGCTTCGGCGAGCCCGACAACTACGTGGCGCATGTGCCGGGTGGACTGCCGGCCGAGGCCGCGGTCACCATCGCCATCGCCAAGCGGCACGGCGCCAACGCCACCAAGGTGGCCGAGGAGGTGCTGCACCGCGTGGAAGCGGCGCGCGCGCGCCTGCTGCCGGCGGGGGTCACGTATGACGTCACGCGCAACTACGGCGAGACGGCGGCCGAGAAGGCCGGCGAGCTGATCCTGCACCTGATCATCGCGACGCTCTCGGTGACGCTGCTCATCGGCCTCTTCCTCGGCTGGCGCGAGGCCGTCGTGGTGCTCGTGGCGGTGCCCGTAACGCTGGCCCTGACGCTGTTCGCGTACTACGCGATGGGGTACACGCTGAATCGCATCACGCTGTTTGCACTCATCTTCTCCATCGGCATCCTGGTGGACGATGCCATCGTGGTGGTGGAGAACATCTACCGCCACCTGCAGATGGGACGCGCCAGCGCCGAGGACGCCGCGGTGGAGGGCGTCGACGAAGTCGGCAATCCGACAATCCTCGCGACCTTCGCCGTCATCGCGGCCATCCTGCCGATGGCGTTCGTCTCGGGCCTGATGGGGCCGTACATGCGCCCCATTCCAGTGGGCGCCTCGGTGGCGATGCTGGCCTCGCTCGGCGTGGCCTTCATTGTCACGCCGTGGCTGGCGCTGCGGCTGCTGCGCGGGCACGTGAAGCCGCTCGCCGCCCCGGTGGAAGGGCGTGAGCACGAGCCGGAGGAACAGTCGAAGTTCGCCAGGTTCTACGCCGGCATCATGGAGCCGTTGATGGACAACCGCACGCGCCGTCGCCGCTTCTACGCGGGCATCGGCGTGCTGCTCGTGGGCTCCGTGGCCCTGCTGGGCGTGAAGCTCGTGCAGGTGAAGATGCTGCCCTTCGACAACAAGTCGGAGTTTCAGGTGGTGCTCGACTTCCCCGAAGGGACCACGCTCGAGACGTCGCAGGCGGCGGCCCGGCAGGTGGCCGAGTACCTGCGCCGCGTCCCCGAGGTGGTGAACACGCAGGTGTACGCCGGCACGGCCGCCCCATTCAACTTCAACGGGTTGGTGCGCCACTACTTCATGCGGCGCGGCGCCAACGTGGCCGACCTGCAGGTGAACCTGAAGCCCAAGGGCGACCGGTCGCGGCAGAGCCACGAGATTGCGATGGTCGTGCGGCCGGCGCTGGATTCCATTGACCGCGCCTATGGTGCACGCGCCCAGGTCGCCGAGATACCGCCGGGTCCGCCGGTGCTCTCGACGCTAGTGGCGCAGATTTACTGACCCGCCGACTACCCGCGCCTGGTGCCGGCCGAGCCGGTGAAGCAGATCCGGG
>CAYHCW010000299.1:0-4449 GCA_964355025.1 uncultured Gemmatimonas sp.
ATTTCAACTGGCACCGGCGCGCCGCACTCGCCCTCCTGCGACACCCCTCCGTACGTAAAGCCGTGCTCAGCTCCATCTGGAGCTGAAGTGAAAGACCTGCTCCGCAACGCAGCAGCGCTCTCCGCGCGTGTGCGGGCCGGCGGCGTGTTGCCGTTGATCGCCGAGGCCGAGCGGCACGGCGTTGCCGGGCTCCTGGCGCACCGGGCCGGGGCCGAACTCCATCCCGAATTGAGCGCGCTACGACGGCGGTTGATGCTGGAGGAAGGCCTGCGCTCGGCCGAGATGCGCCGCGTGATGGACGCGCTCGGCGGGGCCGGCATTCGCGCTGTGATTCTCAAAGGCAGCGCGTTGGCCTACACGCTGTATCCAGAGCCGTGGTGCCGTACGCGCGCCGATCTCGATCTGCTGGTGGCCCGCGCGGATCGCGCAGCGGCCGGCCGTGTGCTGCAGGCGGCCGGATACGGTCCCGGCGATCTGGTCAGCGGTACGTGGTTGATGCAGCAGGACCTGTGGGAGCGCGCGTTGGTTCCTGATGCAACACAGATGGTGGACGTGCACGTGGAGTTCACCAACCGCGCGTTCTTCGCCGAGCACTTTCCCGCGGCGCACGGCCTCGCGCACGCCGTGCCGGCGCCGTTTGCCGGTCCGCTGGCCTGGCAACTCGATCCCGCGGATGCCCTGATCTTCTCCTGCGTGCATCGCGTCGCCCATCATTCGCGCGACGCCAGGTTGATCTGGAGCCACGATGTCGCGCTGCAGGCCGCGGCGTGCACGGCCGAGGATGTGGCGCAGTTGGTCGCGCGCGCGTCGGCGCACGGCCTCGCGGTGATCTGCGCGCAGGAACTCGGGACCGCGCGCGACACGTGGGGCGGTCGCGCGGGCGCGGTGGCCGATGACGTGATGGCCGCACTCGGCGCCGCGGGCGCGGCCGAGGCGAGCCGCGTGTTTCTGGTGGCGGGACGCGGACCGGCCGGTGATCTGTGGCTGGATCTCGGTGCGTTGAAATCGTGGCGCGATCGCGCGCGGCTGGTTGCGGAGCACCTGTTTCCGCCGAGGGACTTCATGTTGCGCCAACCCGGCGCCACGTCGCGCAATCTCCCGTGGCGCTATCTCAAGCGGATACTGACCGGGCCGTTGCGGTGGGGGCGTGAGGCGCTACTCGGTCCGTAGATGTACACGGCCCTTGTCAGGCGTGGGTGGCAGTGCGGCCTCCACCTTGCGCGCACCGCCGAACCAGTCGGCGAGCCGTTGCAGACGTCCCCGCCGCTCGCCGGCCGATTCGTGCAGGTGCTCGAGCACGTCGATGGCTTCTTCCAGAGACGCCACCACCCCGATGCCGCGGCTGACGGCGTGATCCTGCGTGGCCGCATCCTGCGCATCGCGGAGTAACAACAGGGCTTTGGCGGTGGAGCCTCCCACCACGTCCACACAGTTCATCAACTGGTCGTCGACGATCACATCCAAGCGCAGGGCGTTGGCCAACTCACCGCGTGACCCGGGCACGGTGACGACCGCGGGGTAGTAGAACCCGTGCTGTTCGATCCACCACTGTGTCTGAAACTGCACGGGATCCCCGTCGGTGGAGGGACGCCGCGTCATGAACACGACCTCCCATTTCCAGCGTCGCGCGAGTTCGTAGAGGCGCACCAGCTGGGCCGGCTCGTACGGTTCGAGGCGCGTCCACCAGTTCGGTGTGCGCTTGACGTAGTCCCAGATCGCCTTGACGTCGCGTGAGGACAGCGGATCGTTCGAGGGAGACGAGCCGGCCGCGCGCGTGTCCACGCCCGCCTCGGTGGCGGCCTGCTGAAAGGCGGTTCGGAAGTCGGCGAGGACGCCGTCGATATCGAACGCGACGCGCAACGACATCAGCGACGCCCTCCGTCCGAATCATGCGAGGGCGGCCGCTCGGTGGCGAGCGCTGCGGCAGCGGCGAGGAGCCACAGGATCGCGGGTGTCACCAGAGGAGTTTCCCACACACTCTGGACCGTGAGGCCCACGATTCCGGCGAGCGCGCCCTCGCGCAGGTGCACCAGCGCGCCGAGGTCCCGCTTGTGCCGACGCGCGAACAGACGAAAGCCCGCCACGAAGAGCGGGATCGCGATCAGCAGGCCGATCAGTCCCCCTTCAGCCCACCACTGCAGATACTGGCTGTGCGCGTGGTTGAAGAGAATCGTGACGGGCGGCTCTTGATACACCGGCATCGCGCCTTCGTAGGCCCCAAGTCCCACGCCCGTCAACCGGTACTGACTCGCCATGTCGGTCGTTGCGCGCCAGATGGCGGGCCGGCCTCCCCAGTCGTCGTGCTGCGACGCTTGAATGCGGCGCAGCACGCCGGTCGCCGGATTCGCAACCAACCACGCCGCGCTGCCGAGCAGGAGTGACGCGGCCAGCAACCCCGCGCGTCCACGGCGACCGAGGTGCCGCCGGCTGCCGATCATGCCCACCAGCGAGGCGACGGAGAGCCCGGTCAGTCCGGCGCGCGACTGCGAGAAGATCACGCCGGTGACCATCAGCACGGCGCACGTCGCGACCCACAGGGCGCGCGTGTCGCTCAGTATCCGGATACTGACTTTCGTTCGCGTGGACCCCACCCAATAGGTGCGAGCGTGCGTCAGCAGATAGCCGACGGTGATCGGTGCGGCGAGCAACATCCACGATGCAAAGTGATTGCGGCTGATGATCGGACCGACCGGGTGCGCTTCGATGTAGATGGGCGACCAGAATCCGTAGACCTTGCCGTTTGGGAACAGCGCAGGCTGTAAAACGGCCAGCAGGACGGCCAGGGCGCCCATCAGCGCGAGCGAACGCGTGATGATGCGTGCGCCGGCATGTCCGCTTGACTCGCGGATCGTCCAGTAGAAGAGCGCTGCCGCAGTGAGGTTGATCAGCGCGTCGAGGCTGGCTGACGGCGCCAGCGACAGCGGCCGCCACGCGGCCGGATCGAACGCGGTCAGGCTCAGCGTCTGGTGAAACGCGATGCTGGCCGGCGACAGTGCGTTGACGAGCCCTCCCGGAAGCGGCACGTACTGCAGCCACCCGTAGGCGAGCAGCGCCACGATGGATCCGTCGACGATCCAGGTGCTGTCCCGAAAGAGCGTGGGGCGTGAGAAAAGAAAGAGGAGCAGAGTCGCCGCCGCGGCGGGACGACTGGCCCACGGGTAGACCGCGCCAAAGGCAAACAGCGTCCACGCCAGAATCAGCACGGCGCCCGCCGCGCTGATCACGCGGGAACGCTCAGGCCTTGGTCGCCGACTCTTTGGTGCTGCTGGTGTGTGTGCCGTAGTAGCTCTTGTACTGGTAGCCGTAGTAACGCGAATAATAGTATTTGTTGCGGTCGAAGTTCACACGGTTCAGCACGGCGCCCACCACTTTCGGCCGGCTGGCCATGATCATGTGCACCGCACGCTCTGCGAGGCGCCGACGCGTCATCTCGGCGCCGACGACAAACGTCACGCCATCGACGAGCGGCGTGAGAATCACGGCGTCCGTGACGGCCAGAACGGGTGGCGTGTCGATCACGACCCAGTCGAACGGCCCCTGCTTCAGATTCGCGATCAACTGGCGCATCCGCTCAGAGGAGAGCAGTTCCGACGGATTCGGCGGCGTGCGACCCGCCGTCATGACGCAGAAATTCGGGTCGCTGGTGCGCTGAATCGCTTCGCGCACGCGCGCCTGCCCCACGAGCAGGTGCGACAGGCCGACCGTGTTGTTCATTTTCAGCGCCTTGTGCACGCCGGGGCGACGCATGTCCGCGTCCATCAACAGCACGCGCGATCCGCCAAATGCCAGCACCATGGCCAGATTGCACGCCGTCGTCGTCTTACCCTCGAGCGGTTGGGCACTCGTCACCGTGATCACGCGCGTCGATTCGCCGCCGCTGGTGAACACCAGTGATGTGCGGAGCGCGCGATACGACTCGCCGAAGTCGTGGGGGACCGGACCGGAGAGCACGGGCTGCTTCTCGCCGCGCACGGCCGGGACGAGTCCGAGGAACGGCACGTGGAGCTTTCGCGTGATGTCTTCCGGCGTCTTGACGGTGTCATCAAGGTAGTCGAGGCCGAAGGCCAGGCCGAGGGCCATCACAAAGCCGATGAGCAGGGCCATCAGCATGTTCTTTGCGGCATCGGGCTTGAAGGGGCTCGTCCGCACCTGCGCCGGGTCGGACTTGCGCACGTTGTTGCTCGTCGCGCTGGCCTCAACGCCCGCTTCGTCGGCCAGTTTGGTGGCGCTGTCGAGCAGCTCCCGCATGCCCTTGATGTTGTCCTGCCAGATCTGCAGGGTGATGCCTTGGTTGGCCTGATCCGCCGCCGTGCTGTCTGCCGTCTCGAATGCGATCTTGAACCGGTCTTCGCTGTTGCGCGCGACGTCGTAATTGAGCCGTGCCGTATCGACGAGGCCGTTCATGCGAGCCACGAGCTGTCGCCGGATTGAACCCACCTCGGTGTCGAT
>CAYHCW010000300.1:0-4441 GCA_964355025.1 uncultured Gemmatimonas sp.
GCCTCGAGCTGCTGGATGATGACCTTGAACCAGAGCTCGCTCGACTGGTGCACCACGATGAACAGGAGTTCATCGGGATGCTCCGGCTCGGAACGCGGGCGCTGAAGCCCCAGCAACTCATCGAGCGCGAGATAGGACGGATAGGTAACCTCAGTCAAAACGACTCCACCTCCAACGTCATCACGTCGTCCACCTTCATCGTCTCGTGCGTCCAGAACGGCTCGCCGTAGGCGCAGCGAATGAGCGACCCGTAGTGCGCCGACTGGTGCCGCACCACGTCGGTCAGCGGCTCGCCAGTGGGATACACCTCACCCGCCTGCGTTGCTCCCTCGAACTGCGACGCGTAGCAATTGATCGCCGCCAGCTTCGTCTCGAAGTCGGCGGAGATGTCGACCACGAACGTCGGCTTCACGTAGTCCTCGCGGTACGTGATGGCGTACAGCAGCTTGCGCGGCCGGTGCGGTTCAGTGGACGGATCGAGCTTGCGGATGCCCGCCAGGAAGCACGCATCGCGCACGAGCTGGGCGGCAATGCGATGATCCGGATGGCGCCCCCGCGGGGCGGGGGCGATGACGACCTGCGGGCGCAGGCGGCGAAGGACCATCGCGAGCGCCTTGCGCGTCGCCGGACGGTTCTCGAACGCGGCGTCGGCGAGGCCGAGGTTCTCGCGGACGACGGCGCCCAGCACCTTGGCGGCGGCCGCGGCCTCCTGGGCGCGCAGCTCCACCGAGCCTCGCGTTCCCATCTCACCCTGCGTCAGGTCGAGAATTCCCGTGCGGCGTCCCTCGCGGGCCGCCTTGGCAAGGGTGCCACCGCAGATCAGTTCGACGTCGTCGGGATGCGGCGCGATGGCCAGGATATCGAGTGCGGACATGCCAAGAATCTAACTCCGGATGGCGCCGCCAGCACTCCGGAACTGCAGGAGAAGCTGTAAGCTATACGCCGTACGTTTTACGCCGTCCGCTTACTGCCAACTGCCCACCTCCAACCGCCAACTGTTTCCATGCGTGCCATCACTACGCCCAGCGCCCCGCTCCCCGCCGGCCACTACTCCCAGGCCATGGTCCACAACGGCTGCGTCTACGTCGCCGGGCAACTTGCCATCGTGCCCGGGCAGACGGAGCACCGGGTCGGCTCCATCGAAGAGCAGACGGAGCAGGTGTTTGCCAATATCGCGGCCATCCTGCGGGCCGCCGGCAGCGACCTGTCGCGCCTGTTGCAGGTGACCGTCTACGTCTCCGACATGGAGCTGTGGGGCCGCTTCAACACGGCCTACGCCCGGCTGATGGGCGATCATCGCCCGGCGCGAGCCGTCGTGCCGGTCAATGCGCTGCACTATGGCTACCATATCGAGGTGCAGGCGATCGCCGCAGTCGCTGGTCCCGAGGGCGGTGCGTGAGCGCATGGCGCGGTCAGGCCGTCGTCCTCACGGGGGCCTCGCTCGGCATCGGGGCCGAGGTGGCTCGCGCGCTCGCCGGCCAAGGCGCGCGCCTGGTGCTCGCGGCGCGCGACGAGGGGCGACTGCAGGCGGTGGCCGACGCGTGCCGAGCGCTGGGCGCCGACGTCGAGGTGGTAACCTGCGACATCACGGACGAGGCACAGTGTCGTGCGCTGATGCACCGGGCCGTGGCGCGTTTTGGGCGCATCGACACGCTGATCTGCAACGCGGGGCAGGCGATGTGGGCGCGCGCGGAGGATGTGGCCGACCCGGGGGTGTTCGAGCGGCTCATGCGCGTGAATTACCTCGGTGCCGTCTACTGCGCGCTCGCTGCGCTGCCGCACCTTCGGAGTTCGCGCGGGCGGCTCGTGGCGGTCTCGAGCCTCGCCGGCAAGACGGGCGTGCCAATGCGCACGGGCTACTCGGCGGCCAAGGCCGCGCTGAACGCGTTTTGTGATTCCCTGCGCATCGAGCTTGCCGGCTCCGGCGTCTCGGTGACGGTGGTGTGCCCGGGCTTCGTCGGCACCGGCTCCCGGGCGCGCAATCTGGGCGCCGACGGATTGCCGCTGGGCCGGAGCCCTGTGGACGAGGGCGCCATGATGAGCGTCGCCGAATGCACGCGACAGCTGCTCGACGCGGCGGAGCACCGTGATCGCGAACTGCTGATGACGGCGCGTGCCCGACTGGGGATGTGGCTCAAGCTGCTCGTGCCCTCGCTGGTGGACCGTATGGCAGTGCAGGCGATGGCGCGCGGACGCTAGCACCGGGCGGCCGATGAGAAGCGGGCCACGGTGAGCGAATCACCGTGGCCCGCCTGTCGTGCGAAGTCAGCGTCGCCTAGCGCGGTGGCCGCGGCCGTCCCATGGCCGGCATCGCTTCCAGGTTCTTGGCGAAAATGACCTGCTGTTCGGCCGTCAGTACGGCCTTGATTGCCTCGTTCCGCGTGGTCGTGACAGCCGTCATCTTCGCGCGAAGCTCATCGCTCGGCATCGTGCCGGGCTCCATGCCCTCGCGGAGCTTCATGCTCTCGGCGCGCGCGCCGGCGACAATCGAATCGATCTTGGCCTTCTGGACATCGCTGAGCGTGATGTCCTTCATCATCGCGTCCATCTGGCGCTGGCCGCCGCCCTGGCCACCGCCCGGGGGACCGCCCTGCGCCATCGCCGTCGTCGCGGTCAGCGCGATCGCGGCTGCGGCAAGAAACCGAATGAGCTTCATCCTACCTCCAAATGGTGGTGTGCCGGAGCCGGCGCCCGGCCCTCGGTGTAATAAACGCTTGTCTCCGCTGGTTCGTTAGCGACGGCTCGGCACCCGCTGGCGCCGAAACTCCTACCCCGCCACTTTTCGTCTGTTCAGAGGCCGCCACGGCGCCTGTCGTGGCGGCCTCCGGTTTTGCCCCTCACCCCCGGCCCGCTCCTTTATGCTCTCCTTCCGTTCCGTCACGTCCATGGCGCTGCTCGTCGCGGCCACCGCGGCGCAGGCTCAGCAGCTGCCAGTGAAGCGTCCGGCCAAGCCCACCCGGCCGGCCATCTCGGCCGAAGACCTGATGTCCCGCCTGTACGTCTACGCCGATGACTCCATGGGCGGCCGCGCCGGCGGAACGCCGTACAACGACAAGGCTGCTGCCATCATCGCTGATTGGGCGAAGAAGATGAGTCTCATCCCGATGGGGGACAGCGGGACGTTCTTCCAGACGGTGCCATTGGCGCGCCGCACCTGGGACGTGACGTCACCCGTGGTGGGCGCGACGACCTTTGCCTACCAGAAGGACTTCGGCGTCTTTGCCCAGTGGAGCACCAAGCCGTTCGACGGCGCCGACGTCGTGTTTGGCGGGATACTCGGTGACACCTCGGTGCACATCACTGCCGACCAGACCAGCGGCAAGGTGGTGGTCTTTGGCTTCACGCCCGAGCTCGCGGCCAAGGGACTGCAGGCGCAGTTCGGTGCGGCGCTGTCGCGCCCGGTGTTCGGCGCGGCGGCCATCGTGCTGCCAATGCTCGACGCGGCCCCGGCGCAGGTGCGGTCGTTCTTCTACCGCAAGGAAAGTGTGTCGGCGCCCGCCGCCGGGCCGGCGCGCACCATGCCGCCGGTGATCGTGGCGTCGAACGTGATGGCCGAGGCGCTGGCCGGCGGTCCGCTGGCCGCCGCGAAGTGGGGCGCCGGCACCGGCCGATACACGGGAAAGGTGGCGTTGGTGGAGACCGTCACGTCGGCGCGCAATGTCGTGGCGAAGCTCGAGGGGAGCGACCCCGTGCTTCGCAACCAGTATGTGGCCATCGGCGCCCACAACGATCACAACCCCGTGGAGCCGACGGCCGTCGATCACGATTCGCTGCGCGCGTACAACGGCTCGGTGGAGCGCATCAAGGCAACGCTGCCGGAAGGCACGGAGCCGACGCCCGAACAGCTCGCGGCCATCAGGGTCAACGTCGACTCGATTCGCGTCATCCGGCGGCCGCGCATGGACTCCATCGCCAACGGCGCCGATGACGACGGCTCCGGCACGGTGGCCGTGGCCGAAATCGCCGAGGCGTTTGCTGCCGCCAAGGTGAAGCCCAGGCGCTCGCTGCTCTTCGTGTGGCATACCGGGGAGGAACTCGGCCTGCTGGGCTCCGACTACTTCACGCGCCATCCCACCGTGCCGCTCGATTCGGTGGTCGCGCAGCTCAACATGGACATGGTCGGTCGCGGTGCAGCGGGCGATCTCAAGGGCGGTGGCCCGGGCTACCTGCAGCTGGTGGGCACGCGACGCCTGTCCACGGAGCTTGGCGATCTCGTGGAACGCGTCAACAAGACGCAGAAGGCGCCGTTCACGTTCGACTACGCGTTCGATGCCAACGGGCACCCCGAGAACATCTACTGCCGCTCCGACCACGCCAACTACGCGCGCTTCGGCATCCCGGTGGCGTTCTTCACCACGGGCCTGCACAAGGACTACCACCAGGTGACGGACGAGCCGCAGTACATCGACTATCCGCACATGGCGGCCGTCGGCCAGCTCGT
>CAYHCW010000301.1:0-4434 GCA_964355025.1 uncultured Gemmatimonas sp.
GGCCGCCAACCGCCTGCGCGTGGCGTGCGATCACGCGGGGCTTCGACTGCTCGGCTGCCGCGCGGTGATCGTGGAGCCGCAGGAACTCAACCGCATCGCCGGCGCCGCCGGCAGCAAGGGTGCGGTGAACGGATGGGCCGCGATGCGACTGGCGTGCAAGCTTCGCGCCACGCACCCCGACGCCGACATCGACCTTGCGTGCGATCGTCACGGTGGCCGCACGCGCTATCGCGAGGAACTGGCGCGCGCGTTTCCCGATGCCATGGTGCGCGTGCTGGGCGAAAGCGAGCAGGCGAGCCACTACGAACTGCGCGAAGGTCGCGGCTCGCTGCGCGTGCACTTCGAGACCGAGGCCGACGCCCCCCGCAACGACCCCCTGGGATTCATTATCAACGACATGGCGCAGAACGAGCACCTGCGCGAGTCCAGTGACCTCGCCGATGGGATGCAGCGCGCGCTCGGTCGGGTGCATCCGGGGCCGAGCCGCGGCGTGAAGCAGGCCGGTTTTCGCGTGCTCGTCTCCGCGTACATGCCGGCGGTGCTGGTGGAGATCGGGTTCGGTACGAACAGCGCCGAGGCGGCGTTCATCAGTTCGGAAGCCGGGCAGCGCACGCTGGCGTGGGCCATTGCCGATGCGGCCGCCGGCTACCTGGCGCGCTACGAGCAGCGGGTGGGGAGCGGAAAGTGAGCGCATCGGTGACGGCTGCACTGCGCACGACGGTCGCCGGCCTCGAGTTCGCCAACCCCGTGCTCCTGGCGTCGGGCACGGCGGGGTACGGACGCGAACTCGCCGGTGTCATTGACCTCGACCGACTCGGCGGCTTCGTCACCAAGGCCGTGAGCCCCGAGCCGCGACACGGCAACGCGGCGCCACGCGTCTGGGATTTTGACGGCGGCATGATCAACGCGGTTGGCCTTGCCAATCCCGGCCTCGACGCCGTGCGCGCCGAGGCGCTGCCGTGGATTGCGCAGCACATCCGGTCGCCGCGCGTGCTCGTGAATGTTGTCGGCCGCTCCGTCGAGGATTTCGCCGAGGTGGTGGCGGGACTCGACACATCGCCCGGATTTCATGGCTTCGAGTTGAACGTGAGTTGCCCGAACACCAGCAAGGGCGGGCTTGAGTTCGGGGCTGATCCCGAGGCCCTGCGTGCGCTCGTCGGCCGGGCGCGCGCGGCCACCGCGAAGCCGCTCTTCGTGAAACTGTCGCCAATGCTCGCCGACGTGGTCGGCACCGCGCGCGCGGCCGTGGACGCGGGCGCCGACGGGCTCACGCTGTGCAACACGATGCCGGGCCTCGTCGTGGACACCGCCACCCGCCGGCCCGTGCTCGGCTTCGGAAGCGGCGGCGTCAGCGGTCCCGCGCTGCTGCCGGTCGCCGCGCTCGTCACGTGGCGGGTGACGCAGGCGCTTCCCGGCGTGCCGGTGATCGGCACGGGCGGCGTGGCCACGGCCGATCACGCGCTCCAGTTGATCATCGCGGGCGCCTCGCTGGTCGCTCTCGGCACCGCGGGCATGGCCGATCCGCACGCCGCCGAGCGCGTGGTGCGGGGCCTGGCGAGTTGGTGCGAGGCGCGCGGCATCGCGCGGCTCGCGGACCTCCGCGGAACCCTCCAGTGGCCACTCCGGTGACTCCACCAACCACCAACCGTCAACCGCCAACCGCTATCGTCGCGCTCGACGTCCCGTCGCTCCACGCGGCGCGCGCGCTCGTCGCGCAGCTGGGCGAATCGGCCGACTTCTACAAGGTCGGGTTACAGCTGTACACCGCCGAGGGGCCGCGGGTGGTCGAGTGGCTGCGGGGGGCGGGCAAGCGCGTCTTCCTCGACCTCAAGCTGCACGACATCCCGAATACCGTTCGCGGTGCGGCCGAGAGTGCGGCGGCGCTCGATGTGCAACTGCTCACCGTGCACGCGTCCGGGGGCGAGCCGATGTTGCGTGCCGCGGTGGACGGGGGCGGTGCCCGCGTGGGCATCCTCGGCGTCACCGTGCTGACGTCGATGACGCAGGCCGATCTCGAGTCGGCGCGCGGCCACGCCGTGTCGAGCGTCGGTGACGAGGTGCTGCGGCTCGCGGGTGTGGCGGCGCGCGCCGGGGCCCACGGCATCGTCTGCGCCGGCTCCGAAGTGCCGGCGGTGCGCGCGGCGCATGGCGGCGCGCTGCGGCTGCTGGTGCCGGGCATTCGGCTGGGCGGCACACCCACGCACGACCAGGCGCGGGTCATGACGCCGCGCGAAGCGATGGTTGCCGGGGCGTCGTACCTGGTGATCGGGCGCACGGTGACGGCCGCCGCTGATCCCGGGGTGGCAATGCGGGCGGTGCTGGCGGAACTGCGCGGGTGAGGCGCGCGGCACGGGCCGGCGGGGGTCCGGCGGAGTGGAAGGCGTTGCTCGGCACCCTGCCGGCATGGGAGGCGCGGCAGGCCGAGGCGCTTCGCGCGGCGGTGGATCGCGGGTTTCCGGGCGCTCGGCAGATGTACAAGGCCGGCTGGCGGGCGGTGACGTTCGCCGACGTCGCCGTGGGGTTTGTCTGCGGGGTGTTCGTGCGCCCGGGCGGGCCGTCGCTCTACTTCGAAAACGGGGCCGCCCTGCAAGATCCCGACGGGCTGTTCACCCGGCGCATGACACGGACGGCGGCGGCGGACTTCCCGCGCGGGACGCGGGTCCCGGTGCGGAAGATCGCGTTGATGATCGCCCGCTCGGTGCTGCTGGCCTCGGTGGGGAACAGCCGATAGGCGGTGGGGCCCGGACCGTGTGCAGTGGGCGGCCCCCCAAGGGCTGGACGGCCCTGAAAATCCCGAATTCCGGCAATTCGCGATTCTCGTACACGTCAGGCCTGAAATAAAGTCAAGGGCCCCGCTTGTCTTTCGGGAATCAGGTGGTTACGGTTCAAGTCTGTCCGAAAACACTACCGTCTTCGTACCACCGGAGTTCGCGTGAAAGTTCGAAGCAGCGTGAAGCCGATTTGTGAGCACTGCAAGGTCGTGAAGCGCGACGGCGTGACTCGCATCATCTGCAAGCGCAATCCCAAGCACAAGCAGCGGCAGGGCTAACCAACTATGGCTCGTATCTCTGGCGTCGACCTGCCGCGCGAAAAGCGCGTGGACATCGGCCTGACGTACATCTACGGCATCGGCCGCGTGGTCGCCCGCCGCATCCTCGACACGGCAGGGGTCGCCCCGGACATCCGGGTGAAAGACCTCACAGACGCCGACGTCAACAAGCTCCGACAGGAGATTGAAAAGACGTATCGCGTCGAAGGTGCCCTGCGCACCGAGATCGCGATGAACATCAAGCGTCTGATGGACATTGGGTCCTATCGCGGGATCCGTCATCGTCGCGGGCTGCCGACGCGCGGCCAGCGGACGCACACGAATGCGCGCACCAAGAAGGGTCCGCGCCGTGCGATTGCCGGCAAGAAGAAGGTGACCAAGTAATGGCGACGGGCAAGAAGTCCAAGCGCGTGGTCGAGGCGGAAGGCATCGCCCACATCAGCGCCACGTTCAACAACACCCTGATCACGATCACCGATCCCCACGGGAACGCGGTGTCGTGGGGCTCGGCGGGCAAGGCCGGCTTCAAGGGTTCGAAGAAGAGCACCCCGTTCGCGGCGACGGTCGCCGCCGAACAGTGCGCGCGCGAGGCCCTGTCGGCCGGCGTGCGCAAGGTGCACGTCCGCGTGCAGGGGCCGGGGTCGGGGCGCGAGTCCGCGATCCAGGCGCTCGCCTCCGCCGGACTCACCGTCAAGTCGATCAAGGACGTCACGCCGCTTCCGCACAACGGCTGCCGTCCGCCGAAGCGCCGGAGGGTCTAGGCCATGCGGTATACAGGTCCCAGTTGCCGGCAGTGCCGGCGTGAAGGCACGAAGCTCTTTCTCAAGGGCACCAAGTGCTTCACCGAGAAGTGCCCCGTGGAGCGCCGGCCGTTTCCGCCGGGCCAGCACGGGCAGAGCACGTCGCGGCGCCGCAAGGTGTCGGAGTACGCCAAGCAGCTGCGCGAGAAGCAGAAGATCAAGCGCATCTATGGCGTCAGTGAGCGGCAGTTCCGCAACACGTTCGAAAAGGTCTCGACCTTGCCGGGCATGACGGGACACAACCTGCTCGCCGCGCTCGAGAGCCGCCTCGACAACATGGTGTACCGCATGGGTTTCGCCGCCAGCCGCAAGGCCGCGCGTCAGCTCATCGGCCATCGCCACGTCGAGATCAATGGCAAGACGGTCGACATTCCGTCGTTCCAGGTGCAGCCGGGCCAGGAGATCCGCGTCCGGCAGCATGCCCGCGAGAACGTCGGGGTGCTGGCGTCGATCGAGCAGTCGGCGCGCGGCCAGGCTCCCAGCTGGCTGGCGGTGGACAAGGACTCGTTCAGTGGCCGCATGCTCGAGCGTCCGCAGCGGGCCTCCATCCCCATCGCGGCGCAGGAACAGCTGGTCGTGGAGTTG
>CAYHCW010000302.1:0-4416 GCA_964355025.1 uncultured Gemmatimonas sp.
AACATCATCATCGGCCACCTGATCCCGGCCGGCACGGGCATGTACCGGTACCAGCAGGTGGACATGGACGTGGAGGCGCCGCCGATGCCTGCGGCCGAGTTTGGCCTGGGCGACCTCGGCGCACTGCCGGCCATGGTCGACGACCTGTCGCCGCTGGGCGCTGACCCGCTCGACTGAGCGGGCCGGCTGCCGTAGCGAAGCGAGGCCCGGCTCCGAGAGGAGCCGGGCCTCGCTCGTTGCGGCCGGCGCGACGAAATGGCGCCACGTGCCGCCCTCAGTCGACGATGAAGAGCGTCGCGCCCGAGGCCCCGGTGCGCGAGCGGTGCGGCGCCGCGCCGCTGGCCACCTGGTAGCTCATGCCGGCGCGCAGCACGTGCCGGGTGCCGTCGGCAAGCTCGGTGGTGAGTTCGCCGTCGAGCACCAGCAGCACGTGGCCGCGCTCGCACCAGTGGTCGGCGAGGTATCCGGGCGAGTAGCGCACCATCCGCACGCGGATGTTGCCCTGTTCGAACAGGCGCTGCGCCACGGTACCCGTGGCTCCGGGCTGGCTCGTTTCGGGAATCGCGCTCCAGTCGGAGACGCCGAAGGGGACATCGGTGATGTGCATGGCAGTGCAGCCTCGGTGCGGGATGGTACGATCCGGTGAAGATGCGTGCGCCGCGGCATCGAGGCCAGCGCGCACCCTCGCGGCGGAATTGGCGCCGGGCTAGCTTTCCGACGGCGAGTCCGGCTTTTCGACGGCGAATCCGGCTTGCCCCTCTTCGGAGCCAGACCGGAGTTTTCATGGCAACAGGGTCGCTTGCGCGCGGGTAGAATCGCGCGGGCCTGCCTCGCGCTTCTCGGAGCACAGCTCGTCGCGCCCGATGGCGCGCGCGGTCAGACGTCGCTCGCCGATGACTGGAGATGGGTGCAATTCGGCGTCGCCGAGGGGCTGCCATCGCCGATCGTGCGGGTCGTCACTCGCGGCACCGACGGCACGATGTGGGCCGGCACCGACAACGGCCCGGCGTGGTTTGACGGCTATCGCTGGCAGGTGGTGCGCGCCGCGGATGGGCGCGTAATCGGCGGTGAGCGCGTCGCCCGACTGGTGGCGGGCGCGCGCGGATCGGTCGTCATTGATGACGGAAGTCGCCTCTACCGACTGGTCGCCGGCGGCGCGACGGCTGAACCGCTTCCGCCACATCCCGGTGATTTCCTGCCGGGGGATTTCGCTGTCCTGGGCGACGACGTCTGGCGTATTTTTTCGCGAAACGATCGATGGATCATCAGCCGGCTGAGTGGTGGTTCATGGCACGACGTGTCGTGGCCGGGCGCGCCGCCAGCTGCCGGCTTCGGAACGAGACTTTTCGTCGCGCCGGACAGCGGACTGGTCTTGTCCGTCGGTGGAACGCTGTGGGTCCGTCGCGCCACGGTTTGGCAACCGGGGGCGACCCTCACCGCAGAGCGGGGAACGATTACGTACCTGCTGCGCGCGGCGAACGGCGAAGAGCGCGTGGTGCTGCAAAGCCCGGATTCACAGCAAGGCGTCTGGGCGAAGGGTCCGAGCATCGGCCAGGCGGGCTGGATGCGATTCACGGAGTTCGGGGTCGAAGCCCCGGTGGCCTTCGACGTGGGTCCCGATGGTTCGGCCGCGGCGATGCTCGAGGCAGGTGATTTTTTGTACTGCGACACGAACGGCTGGCGCCGGCTGCCGGCGCCGCGCAGTCTTGCGACCACGAGAGAACTGGCGTTCGATGCGGCGGGCGACGTCTGGTTTGCCACGCGGCGCGGCGTCCTGCTGTGGCGTCGAGGGAGCGAGCGGTGGACGCAGTGGCGCCGAGGAGCCACTGATCCAGCGAATCGCGTGAACGGCGTCGCTGTCGGAGCGGATGGGCGCGTGGCCGCTGCCACGGCGGGTGGCGTGGCGTTCCTCGAGCAGGACGGCCAACTGCGCGTGGAGACCGGGTCGCCGCGGGTCATCTTCACCTCGGTTGCTTGGGACGCGAAGGGCGATCTCTGGGCAGGAGGCGGCGGGTCGTTTGGAGGGGTCTACCAGCGGACGACGAGGGGATGGATGCTGCGCATCGATGCGCCAGGCCTCTCGGCCGCCGGGGTTCATCGCATCGTGAAGGGCCGCGATGGTTCGCTGTGGCTGATCGGGCTTCCTTTTGGCGCGGAGGCGAAGGCCGGCATCTGGCGAGTCCGCGACGGCAAAGTGGAGGCTGTGACGATGCCCGCGTTCCTTCGCGACGCCCGGTACTACGATTTCGCCGAGGACAGCGCTGGTGTGCGCTGGTTCGTCACGAGTGCCGGCATCGTGCGGCAGCGCGGCGAGGTCGTCGATCGCATTGACGTGTCCAGCGGCCTTCCCGCCGATGCACCGTTCAGCATCTCCTTGGGGGATGCCGGCAGCGCCTGGATTGGCTTTCGCGCAAACGGGGTCGTGCGCGTCACGTCGGACTTGCGCGTCGAGAGCCCGGAGGCCGGGGTGCCCTCACCCAACGGCTACGTGCGTTCAATGCACCGGACGGCCGATGGCAATATCTGGGCCTCCAATGAGGATGGAATCTGGGTGTTGTCGGGCGGCACCTGGTCGCTGCTGACGGAGACCTTCGGCCTGGCGACGCCGACCGCTTGGCCCATTACCTCGCGCGGCGACGACATCTACGTGGGAACGCTTGGCGCCGGCGTGCTACGCCTGCGGCTCGATGAACTGCGCGATGCGGTTCCCGAAGTGCGCCTGCTGGATCCACGGCAAGGGCGGGGCGGACTGGCACTCCGGTGGATCGTGGCGACGCCGCGCGGCCTGGTGGCGCCCGCGGACCTGACGACCCGCTGGCATCTGGATGATGGCGCGTGGTCGGCGTGGTCGGCGCTGACGTCCGGCATCGTGACGGGCTTGCTGCCGTGGGGGCGGCACGTGCTGTACGTCGAAGCGAGGACGCCACTCGGCGTGCGGTCCCCCGTGCCGGCGCGGCGCGAGTTCGTGGTGCCGCCGCCGGTCTGGTGGAGACGCGAGCTTCTCGTGCCCATCGCGGCGCTGCTGACGAGCCTTCTCTGGGTAAGCGTGCTGCTGGTGCGGCGGCGGCGCCAGAACAGGGCGCTCGCACACCGCGTCCGCGAGGCCGAGCGGCTGGAAATCGTTGGCGGCTTCGCAGCGGGCATGGCGCACGAACTGAACAACCTGCTGGCGACCGTCGTGCTCAACAGCGACCTCGTGGTGGACGAGGCGCGTGGTGAAGCCGGGACGTCGCCGGCCGCCGAGATTCGTCGTGCCGCGTTGCAGGCCGCCGGGCAGGTGCGTTCGTTGCAGGCCTTCACTCGTGACCAGGCGCTGCTGGTGAATCCCGTCGACCTCCGGGAGGAGCTGTCCAGGCAGCGCGGCGCCATCGACGCGCTGTTTGGCGCCGCCATCGACACCGAGTGGGCACTGGGCGACGTGCCGGTGCGCGTGCGTGCCGAGGTCAACGGACTGTCGGGCATCCTGCGGGCCCTCGCCGAGAACGCCCGCGACGCGATGCCCTCGGGGGGCAGGTTCCGCGTCGTGCTTTCCGCCGGCCCGCTGCCGTACGACCGCCGCCGCCTGCTGGGGCTGAGCGCGGGCGAGCGCTACGCCGAGGTCGCGGTGAGCGACACCGGCGCCGGCATGACGAGCGAGGAGGCGAACCGGGCATTCGAACCGTACTTCTCCACGCGCGGCCAGCCCGGCCTGGGGCTGTCGCTCGTCTACGGGCTCACGCAGCGTTTTGGCGGGGCGGTGGAACTCGATGCGCAGCCGGGGCGCGGCACGACGGTGCGGTTGTTCCTGCCGCTGGTGGAGGGCGAGACGGGCCAGCGTTGAGTGGGCGCGTCCGGCGCGGTGGTCGACGGTACTCGATAGATTTCGTGCGGTGATGATGCGGTTCGAGACTATCGATTCCCTGGACGGCTGATGCCACCCAAAGTGAACAATGGCGCGACGCGCGGATACATCATTCCGATCGGTGGCGCGGAAGAAAAGGAAAACGACGCAGACATCCTGCAGCGCTTCGTGAGCCTGTGCGGAGGTGGCGACGCCGACATCGTGGTGATCCCCACCGCCTCGAAGCTGCCGGATACCGGGGAGCGCTACGTGAGCCTGTTTCGTGAGCTCGGGGCGGGCGATGCCGCGTCCCTCACGTTCGACACGCGGCGAGATTGCGACGAGCAGCGGCGACTGGCGCGGCTCGACGAAGCGACGGGGATCTTCCTCACCGGTGGCAGCCAGCTGCGCCTGGCGACGCTCATCGGCGGCACGCCGGTGGCCAAGCGCATTCGCGCGCGCAATGCCGACGGTGTGCACGTGGCCGGCACGAGTGCCGGTGCGGCGTTCTTGTCGGAGCACATGATCGCCTTTGGCCAGGAAGGGGGATCGCCGGTGGCCGGCCGGGTGACGCTGGCGCCGGGGCTGGGCCTCAC
>CAYHCW010000303.1:0-4400 GCA_964355025.1 uncultured Gemmatimonas sp.
GTGTCGGCTTGCTGTACCGGCAAGGGTATTTTTCGCAGACCGTAGACGGTGACGGCGCGCAGCAGGCGACGTACGCGGATTCCGAATTCGAAGACCTGCCCGTGCACGCCGTCCTGAAGGACGACGGGTCCGAGCTTCACGTCGCCATCGACCTGCCGGGACGCACGGTTGACCTCAAGGTCTGGCAAATCCGTGTGGGGCGCGTGCTGCTGTACATGCTCGACTCCGACGTGGCGGCCAACAGCGAGCATGATCGCGACATCACGCATCGGCTCTACGGCGGCGACCGGACCACGCGCGTGGAGCAGGAGCTCGTCCTCGGCATCGGTGGCACGCGGGTGCTCGACGCCCTGGGACTGAAACCCACCGTCTGGCATGCCAACGAGGGACACGCGGCGTTTCTCGTGCTCGAGCGCGCGCGCACGCTGGTGGCCAAGGGCCTCGACTTCGCGGCGGCGCTCGAAGCGGTGGCCGTCAACACGGTCTTCACCACGCATACCGCGGTGCCTGCGGGCCACGATCATTTCAGCGAAGACACGATCCGCGCCTACTTTGCCGACTACTGCCGCGAGACCGGCATCGGCCATGAGGCGCTGATGAACCTCGGGCGCACCGCGGAAGGCCTGGACTTCAACATGACGGCGCTGGCCGTGCGCGGCTCGCGCTACCAGAACGGCGTGTCGAAGATCCATGGCGGCCTGTCGTCGCGGATGCTGGCGGAGTTCTGGCCGCAGGTCGATCCGGCGGAGAACCCGATCAGTTACGTGACCAACGGCGTTCACGTGCCGACGTTCTTGAGCGACGACTGGACCCACGCGTTCGAGCGGTTCATCAGCGCGGCATGGACCCAGCACCTTGGCGATCAGTCGTGGTGGTCACACACCGACCAGCTGCCGGACCAGAGTTTCTGGTCGGTGCGCCAGTACCTGAAGGCGCGCATGCTGCACCTGGTGCGCTACCGCGTGCGCGAACAGCACCTGCGCAACCACGGCAGCGAGGCGCATCTCGACCGCCTGTACCAGTATGCAAATCCGGACGACCCCAACGTCCTGACAATCGGTTTCGGGCGTCGCTTCGCCACCTACAAGCGCGCTGCACTGCTGTTCGAGGACATGGACCGCCTGCGGGCCATCCTCTCCAACCCGGAGCGGCCGGTCCTGTTCATCTTCACGGGAAAGGCGCACCCAGCTGACGGGCCCGGGCAGGATACCATTCGCCGGGTGGTGCAGATATCCAAGATGCCGGAATTCGAGGGGAAGATTCTCTTCGTGGAAGGCTACGACCTGCGCCTGGCGCGCCGCCTGGTTTCAGGCGTCGACGTCTGGCTGAACAATCCGATCTATCCGCTGGAGGCCTCGGGCACATCGGGCATGAAGGCCGGCATGAACGGCGTCATCAACCTCTCGGTGCTCGATGGCTGGTGGGGCGAGGGCTACGAACCCGGCAACGGATGGGGCATCAAGCCGGCCGCCGTCGAGCAGGACGAGGCACGCCGGAATCACGAGGACGCCAGTGCGCTGTACGAAGTGCTCGAGGATCAGGTGATCCCGCTGTACTACGCCCGCGGCAACGCCGGGTTCTCGAGTCAGTGGATCCGCATCGCCAAGCGCTCGATGGCGACGATCCTGCCGAAGTTCAATGCGTCCCGGATGGTCGGCGAGTATCTCTCCAAGTTCTATGTGCCGGCGTCAGGTCATGGCCGGGTCTTTGCCGAAGCTGACTTTGAGGCTCCCCGCCAGCTCGCCGCCTGGAAGCAGCGCGTGCGGGCGCGTTGGCAGAGCGTCTCGGTGCGGCGTGCGGATGCGCCGACGCGTCGCATCCAGTTTGGTGAGCAGCTGAAAGTCGAGGTCGCGGTGAACCTGCACGAGCTTAACGCATCGGACGTCGTGGTTGAGCTGGTGCTCGACCAGGGTACGTTTGGAGCCGAGGGCGTACCCCGGTTCCGATATCTGCGCCTCGCGGCTGAGGGAACACCGTCCCACGAGGGAGAGACGCGCTTCGTGCTGGACCTGGCACCCGAGGTGTGCGGGCAGCTGAACTATCGGATCCGGTGCTTCCCGCATCACGACCTGCTGACTCACCGGTTCGAACTGGGCCTGATGATCTGGACCTGAAGCTGGCGGTAGATGTCCGCATAGCGCGCCGCACTGGCAGTCCAGCTGAAGTCGCGCTGCATGCCGGCCCGCTGAATGGCGCGCCATGCGCGCGGCTTGCCGAAGAGGGCGAGCGCGCGTCGAATGGCGCGTAACAGCTCGTCGCTCGTGCACGGGTCGAACACGAAGCCGGTGGCGGTGTGTGACCCGCGTGACTCGGCGGTGCAGTCGGTCACCGAGTCAACCAGCCCCCCGGTGGCGTGCACGATGGGCACCGTGCCGTAGCGCTGGCTGTACATCTGGTTCATCCCACAGGGCTCGAACCTGGACGGCATCAGGAACATGTCGGCGCCGGCCTCGATCAGGTGGGCGAGGTCCTCGTCAAACCCCAGCGTGATGCCGGCCTGGCCGGGGCAACGTCGCGACAGGTCGCCGAGGCTGGCCTGCATGGCGTGGTCACCCGACCCGAGTACGACGAGCTGCGCCGGCAGTGCCAGCAGCTCGTCGGCAATATCCAGGATCAGGTCGGTGCCCTTCTGGTGGGTCAGCCGGCTGACGCACGCCAGCAGGGGGAGGCTGGGGTCTTCCACCAATCCCAGTCGACGTTGCAGCGCCTGCTTGTTCCGCTTCTTTCCCGCCATGGAGCGCTCGCCAAAGTGATGCGGCGTGCGCGGGTCGGTCTCGGGATTCCACGCGTGCGTGTCGATGCCGTTGAGTATGCCGGTGAGCGCGCCACGCCGCTCGGTGAGCAGGCCGTGCATTCCCATGCCGAGCGCCTCGCCCTGGATCTCGCGTGCATACGTCGGACTCACCGTGGTGATGGCGTCGGCGAACTGCAGCCCCGACTTGAGAAACGACATGCTGCCGAAATACTCGACGCCACCCATCGCGAAGCTCTCGGCCGGAAGGCCGACTTGTTCGACGGTTGCGGCGGGAAAAATCCCCTGGAACGCGAGGTTATGCACCGTGAACACGGTGCGGGCCTGCGTCGGTGGCCCGTACCTCAGGTACGCGGGCACCAGGCCGGACTGCCAGTCGTTGCAGTGCACGATGTCGGGGAGCCAGCCGGCCAGCGTGGCACCAGCGCCGACCCCTGAAGCCGGAGTCCCGTGGTTCCCCTGCGCCAGGTTCGCCGCGATGCGGCACAAGAGCGCGAAGCGCAGCGCGTTGTCGGGCCACTCTTCGTCGGTGGCGTCCTGGTACGGGCCGCCGTCCCGATCAAAGAGCATCGGGCAGTCGAGCAGCCACAAGGGCACGCCCTCCACGCTGCCGCCATCGAGCAGGCGGCACGCGGGAAAGGCGGAGGTCGCTGGATAGCTTGCCAGCGTCGGCGCGCCCTGGCGGGCGGCGAGCACGCTGCGATATGCCGGCAGGAGAACCCTTACATCGAGTGAGAGTTTCGACAACGCGGCCGGCAGGGAGCCGGAGACATCGCCGAGGCCGCCGGTCTTGACCAGCGGTGCGCACTCGGGGGTGACGAACAGTACACGAGAGTCGGGACGCATCATGAGTGTTTAAATGGGTATTGGCGAGGCCGCGCAACGGTGCGGTGTGCGGCGCGCGCCAGTTCCTGAATTGTCACAGCGGCTCAGGACCTGCAAGAGTATACTGTATGTGTGTCCTCGTCACGTGGCCGTGCGTGGCCGTGCGTGGCCGTGCGTAGTCGACGAGAGGAACACCTCGCAGGAGGGATGCATGGGCGCCAGGAAGCTCCCGAAGCAGGCGGGGCCAGCCGCCGCGAAGGCGAAGGCGAAGGCGAAGGTCGCGGACGTGCCGACCGACGAACTCCGGTACGAGATGATCGCGCATGCCGCGTATCTGCGTGCCGAACAACGCGGCTTCGCCCCCGGCCAGGAATTGGACGACTGGCTGGCCGCCGCGGCCGAGGTCGATGCGCGACTCGCGGCATCGTAGCCACGAAGTGTGCGGGATACGCCCCGCACGGGGTCGGGCGAGCGAACACGCCGATTGAGCGGATCACCGTCTTGTTTCGCGTGGGGCCAAACGCGATGCTGAATGCGTACGTGCGGGTGTCATTTGACGCGGTGCGTGGAACGCGCCTGTAGAGGTGCATGCAACCCCCGGCGATTCAATCCCATCTGGGCGAAGGTCCGAACTCGGAGCTCCGTTCGCTGTTGCCGACCGCGCAGCTGACTCGGCAGACGCTGGCCATCGTGCTGGCTGGCGGTCGCGGCGAACGGTTAGGGCCGCTGACGGCGTGGCGCGCCAAGCCCTCGGTGCCGTTCGGCGGAAAGTTCCGCATCATCGACTTCACGCTGTCCAACTGCGTGAACTCCGGCATCCGGC
>CAYHCW010000304.1:0-4395 GCA_964355025.1 uncultured Gemmatimonas sp.
TAAATCGCCCCAATCTTCGCGTCCCGATAAAACTTCTCCACCGGGTAATCCTTGGTGTAGCCGTACCCGCCCAGCAGCTCCACGGCGAGTGACGTCACCCGCCCGCAGACCTGCGACGCGTACAGCTTGGCCATCGCGCCGGTGATGGCGATATCGTGGCCCGCGTCCTTCAGCCGCGTGGCGTTGTAGACCATCAACCGCGCGGCCTCGAGCTCAGTGGCGGCCTGCGCCACCTGGAACTGGATGCCCTGGAACTCGCGCAGCGCCTTGCCGAACTGCTTGCGCTCCTTGAGGTACTCCACCGCGGCGTCCAGCGCTCCCTGTGCATTGCCGATCATCTGCGCGCCAATGCCAATGCGCCCCTCGTTCAGCGTCTCGATGGCAATCTTGTACCCCTGGCCCACCGGGCCAAGCACGTTGGCCGCGGCGACGGGAACGTTGTCGAAGATCAGTTCGGTGGTGCTGGACGCGCGAATGCCGAGCTTGTCCTCCTTCTTGCCCACCGAGAAGCCGCTGAAGCCGCGCTCCACGATGAACGCCGTCACGCCCTTGTAGCCCTTGGACGGATCCACGGTGGCGAAGACGAGAAAGAACTCCGCCTCGGCGCCGTTGGTGATCCACATCTTGTGGCCGTTCAGCACCCAGGAGCCGTCGCCCTGCTGCTCGGCGCGCGTCTGCATGGCAAAGGCGTCACTGCCTGACGAGGCCTCGGAGAGCGCGTAGGCACCGACCATGTTGCTGCAGAGCCGGGGCAGGTAGCGCGCCTTCTGCTCGTCATTGCCGTACGTGAGCATGGGAAAGAGGACGAGCGTGTTCTGCACGTCCACCATGATCGCCGCCGCCGCGTCGACTTTGCTGATCTCCTCCACGGCGATGGTCACCATCATGAGGGATCCGCCGGCGCCCCCGTACTCCTCGGGGACCTGGATGCCCATGAGTCCCATCTCGAAGTACTTCGGGATGAGCGTCGGGTCGAGCTTGGCCGCGCGCTCCATGTCCTGCACGCGCGGACGCACTTCGCCGTTGGTGAAGTCGGCGACGGCGTCGCGGAAGGCGATCTCGTCGTCGGTGAACACCGTCAGCGGGGGGCGCTGGGGCAGGGCGTCGTTGGTCATGCGGAGAATCTAACCTCCCAGACTCCGACGCACCCGCCCCGCACCCTTCGCTGGCTACTCCAGCACGCGGATGTTCTTCTTCTCGCAGACCGCCTTGAGCTCCTGCGGCCACACGGTCACGCTCACCTCGCCGAGGTGGGCCGTGCGCAGCAACTGCATCACCGTCCGCGACTGCCCGATGCCGCCCCCGATGCCCAGCGGAATCTGATCGGCGAGGATCGCCTTGTGATACGGCAGCTTGAGGAAGTCGAGCTGGCCGCTGATCGCGAGGTGCTGCTTGAGCGTCTCCTTCGTGACGCGGATGCCCATCGAGCTCAGCTCATGGCGGCGCTTGGTCACCGGATTCCACACGAGGATGTCGCCGTTCAGGCCGTGCATCGGCTTGCCCTCGGCGCTGAAGGTCTCGGTGGCCCAGTCGTCGTAGTCGGCGGCGCGCATCTCGTGCGGATACCCGTCCTCGAGCACCCAGCCGATGCCGATGATGAGGAGCGCCGGATACCGCTGCAGGCCGACCGAAGGAGCAAGCGCCGTGAAGCGGTCCCTGGCCTCAGGTGAGGTCGTTCACCGCGAGCTGTCCGCAGCCGGCGCCGATGTCGATGCCGCGGCGTTGACGCACCGTGCTCGGGAGCCTGAACTCCTCCGCGAGGATGTGCTGGAACGCGCGGGCGGCGACAAGCGTCGTCGGCGCGCCAGCGTAGCCGGTGGTCGGGTTGAGCGGAATCAGGTTGACCTGGGCATCCATGCCGCCAAGCAGCGCGCCGACGGCGCGGGCGTGGGCGGGCGTGTCGTTCGCTCCGGCGATCAGCGTCCACTCGAAGAAGATGCGTCGGCCCGTGGCGGCGCTGTACGTGCGACACGCGGCCATGAGCTCGTCCAGCGGCCACTTGCGGGCGACGGGCACGAGCACCGCACGCTCTGCCTGCGTGGCGGCGTGCAGTGAGACGGCCAGCCGGAGCGAACGCTTTTCCGCGGCGAGGCGAAGGATGCCCGGCACCACGCCGACCGTACTGAGCGTAATGCGATCGGTGCCCAGCGCGAGGCCGGCGTTGTCGCGGAGGATGTCGATGGCGTGCATCACCGCCTCGTAGTTGTGCAGCGGCTCGCCCATCCCCATCAGCACCACGTTGCGCACGCGCGTCGACGCTGCAGGCGCGCCGTCCGGTGCAGCCAACTTCACCGCGCGCGACACATGCACGACCTGCGCGACGATCTCCCCAGGCGTCAGGTGGCGTGCGAAGCCCATCTGCCCCGTGGCGCAGAAAACGCAGCCCATCGCGCAGCCGACCTGCGAGCTCACGCAGGCCGTCACCCGGCCGGTGAAGCGCATCTTCACCGTCTCCACGCGTTGGCCGTCGGTGAGGCCGAGCAGGAACTTGCGCGTGAAGCCGTCGGTGGAGTCGGTGGTCAGCGCCGGTGGCAACACACCAATCGTGGTTTCGTCGCTCAGGCAGGCCCGGAGCTTGGGCGGCAACTCGGACATCTCCTCGACGGACGTCACCTGCTGGACGTACAGGTAGTTCCAGAGCAGGCCCACATGAACTGGCTTGATGCCCCACTGCCCGAGGCGATGGCGCAGCTGCTCGCGGGTGAAGTCGTAGAGGTTGAGCGGTGCCTTCGTGGTGGTGCCGATCATGCCCCGAACAGCCCCTCTGGACGTGCCAGCGCCGAGAGCGGCACGGCTTCGACCCGGTCGGCGATGGCATACCGCGTGTCCCCCGGATAAACCACCGCGACGCGTTCAAGGTCCAGATCTTCCAGCGCGATCCGGATGGAAGGCGTCATGCGCGGCGCATCCGTCCGCTTGCATTCCACGCCGAGCAGGCGGTCGCCGCGTCGCAGGACCAGGTCCATTTCCGCTCCCTGGTGCGTGGCCCAGAACGCGGCCTCGTCGTGCGGCTCGAGCGCCAGAATCTGCTCGATGACGAAACCCTCCCATGAGGCTCCGAGCTTGGGATGACTCGCCAGCGCCTTCTCCGAGTCGATGCCGAGCAACTGATGCAGCAGCCCGCTGTCGCGCACGAACAGCTTGGGCGACCGCACCTGCCGCTTGCGCAGGTTGGCGTGCCACGGCTGCAACTGGCGGATCATCAGCGCGTCGGTGAGCAGGTCGAGGTAGCGGCGCGTGGTGGACTCATTCACTCCCAGTGCGCGCGCCGGCTCGGCGGCGTTCCACGTCTGGCCGTGATAGTGCGCGAGCATCGTCCAGAAGCGCCGCAGCGCGATGGCCGGCACCCGCACTCCCCACTGCGGCAGGTCGCGCTCGAGCAGCGTCTGGATGAACTGCTTGCGCCACGCCAGGCAGTCAGCTTCACTGCGGGCGAGGTACGCCAACGGGAAGCCCCCACGCCGCCAGAGCGCCTGGCTCTTCTTGGCGCCGGTCTCGGCGATCGTAAAGCCGCCGATGGCGATGTGCTCCACGCGACCGGCCAGACTCTCCGAGCTCTGACGCAACAGCTCGCCCGAGGCGCTGCCCAGAATCAGGAAACGTGCTGGCCTGGCGCGGCGGTCGGCCAGCACGCGCAGCACAGGGAAGAGATCGGGGAGCCGCTGCACTTCGTCAATGACCACAAGTCCCTCGAGCGGCCGCAGCGCGGTCATCGGCTCGTCGAGCCGTGCGAGGCTGACGGGGTCTTCGAGATCGAAGTAGTTGAGCGAGTCCTCGTGCAGCAGCGTGCGCGCCAATGTGGTCTTGCCGCATTGCCTGGGGCCGGTGAGCACGACAACCGGACTGCGGGCCAGGGCGGTCTTGATCGCGGTCAGCGTGGCCGTGCGGGCGACTCTCATGGGTGTAAATGTACCACGAAAACCCGGTATGTCAAGCGGGATTATCATGGTCTTGTGACGTGCCGCTGTCGGGCCTTGCGCGACGAGGGCTGACGCTGTTGGTCACCCGGCTACGCCTTGAACACCTCCAGCGCCAGCTCCACCTTCCCAAACGGCGCCGATACCTGCACCCCCTGCACGGCCCCGCGCACCCGGTCGAGCATCTCCCGCGCAATGGCGATCCCCTCGGCTACCGCGTGTTCCTTGCTCTTCTCGTTGGCGCGGCGCATGCGCTCGATCACCTCGCCGGGCACGGTCACGCCCGGCACCTCATTGGCGAGGAACTCGGCGTTGCGCGCCGACACGAGCGGCCAGATGCCGGCCACCACCGGAATGCGCGTCCCCTCCACCTTCTTCAGGAAAGCCTCGAGCTGCGCCGGGTCAAACACCGGCTGCGTCACCGCGAACTCGGCGCCGGCGTCCACCTTCCACGCAAAGCGCTTCAGCTCGTGCTCGA
>CAYHCW010000305.1:0-4383 GCA_964355025.1 uncultured Gemmatimonas sp.
CGCTGAAGGCGAAGATCGCCGGCGCCGTGAAGACGTACGCCAACATCGGCGTGCGCATCGAGGACGACTACATCGTCACGGCCAGCGGCTACGACCGCATCACGGCCGATGCGCCGCGCGACATGGACGCGATCGAGCGCGAGATGGCCAGGACGGACGGGCCGTCAGCGCGCAACGCGGCCCAGGTGGAGGCGTACAAGAAGAGCAAGCCGTAGCACGGACGGCGGCACGGCCGGAGTGCGAAGACTGCGGTCTCGTTGTACTATATTGTCGGTTGTGCCGGTTTCCGGTGACTCGGTCGCCGGGATCCCCCGTGTTGCGATGGTGGCCCGCGTGCGGCCGCTCGACATCCTGCTCCACCGCGTTGCGAGGCGCCCTGCCGCATGACCGGACCGAACACCAAAGGCCCCAAGTCCACCGAGCCCAAGCGGCTCCACTTGATCATGCGCGACACCACGATGCTCGATGGCGAGATCTACATTGGTGACGATGCGCCGCTCGTGCAGTTCCTCGCCAACCGCAAGGGCGGCTGGATGAACATGGTGCGCGCCCGCCGGCCGAAGCTGAACGAGAACCCCGGCCACATCATCATCCAGACCGACCACATCGTGCTTGCCTCGGCGCCCGACGGCAACGTGCTGGTGCTCGGCGCGCAGGCGCACGGCGTCGGCGAACGCGCCGTGGACATCGTGCTGGTGGGAGGCACCACGGTGAAGGGCATCCTGCCGCTCGCGCCGCAGCAGCGCATGAGCGACTACCTGAGCTCGAGTGGCCGGTTCATCGGCGTGAAGGCGGCGTCGCTCGCCTCCGACGGCCGTGAACTCGGCGACGTCGTCATACACTCGTCGGCCATCACCATGCTGCGCGAAACGCGCGAAGCGGCGGGGCCGGCCATCGGGGCCGGGGACTAGCTCTCAGCGACTGAGGGACGCGTTGACGCGCGCCACGAGTTCGTCCGGCGTAAATGGCTTCACCAGCAGGTCCGCATCACCGGGCAGCGCGCCCTCGGCGGCGATGACGTCGGCGGCGTAGCCCGACATGAAGAGCACGCGCGCCGCCGGCCGCGAGGCGCAAAAGCGCCCGGCGAGCTCACGACCGCTCAGTCCCGGCATCACCACGTCGGTGAGCAGCAGGGCGATGTCCCCCCCGTGCGCCGCGGCCTCGACGAGCGCCTCGTTGCCGCCTGGCGCGGTCAGCACCAGAAAGCCGGCCCGCGACAACGCCGTGCGCACGAACTCGCGCACCGAGCGCTCGTCCTCCACCACCAGCACCGTGGCGGCATTGCCCGCGATTTTCGGCGCACCGCCAGGCATCGCCACGGACTTCGCGGGACTCGCAGTGGGCCCGAACGGCATCGGCGGCGCAAGCGGCAGCAGGACGCGCATCGTGGTGCCGACTCCCAGCGCGCTGTCGACCACGAGCGTGCCCCGATGCTGGCGCGCGATGCCGTACGCGGTCGAGAGGCCCAGCCCTGTGCCCTTGCCCGGCGCCTTCGTGGTGAAGAACGGGTCGAAGGCTCTTCGTCGCGTCGCGTCATCCATGCCGACGCCCGAGTCGGTCACGATGATCGCTCCATAGGTGCCGGCGACCAGCGGATCGGGGTCGGCCGGATCGGGGAGCGCCGCCTCGTCCAGCCCCACGCGCACCTCCACGCGCCCGCCGGCCGGCATGGCATCGGCCGCATTGATGACGAGGTTCATCAGGACCTGCTGCACCTTGGGCCGATCGGCTTCAACGAAGATCCCGGGTTCGGCAATCACCAGGAGCTCGATGTGCTCGCCCAGCGTACGCCGCAGCAGCGGCTCGAACTCCGCGACTGCTTCGGCGAGGTCAATGCGACTCACGTCCAGCACCTGGGCCCGGCTGAACGCCAGCAACTGGGCCACCACCTCTCGGGCACGCCCCGCGGCAGTCCGGACGATGGCGAGGTCCCCGCGCGCCGGGCTTTCGGCCGGCAGGGACGATAGCGCGAGGTCCGTGTAGCCGAGGATCGGCATGAGCAGGTTGTTGAAGTCGTGCGCGATGCCGCCGGCCAGCCGGCCGATGCCGTCCATCTTCTGCGCCTGGACGAGTTGCTCGAGGGTCTCGCGGTACCTCGACTCGCTGGCTTCGATGGCCGATGCGTCGGACGCCCGCCGCTTGCGCAATGCCGTATCGACCACGCCAAGCTGCGCGGCAAGCGTACGCATCTCATGCACAGGGCTCGCGACGAAATCGGCGAGCGCCTGTTCGGGCATGCCATGCCCTCCGGCTAGCACCTCCGCCACCGCGCCGACCGACTGCATGGGTGCCGAGAGCTGGGCACCCATCGAGCGCGCCACTGCGTACACGGCGAGCAGGGCCATCAGAATCAGCACGATGAGCGCGAGCGTGGTAGGAATCATGGCGCGGTGCACTGCCGACAGCGGCTCGTCGACCAGCGCGGTGAACGGCAGGTCCGACACCCGCTGCGCAACGGTCAGTCGGGGATCGACACCGAGGCGATCGGCAAATGACTCGCCGCCGCGCGTGGCGACCATGACGGGCATGCTGGCGCGCTCACCCAGCACCAACGCCAGGTCCGACGCGCGCTCTGCGCCGGCCACCCACTGCGGTGACGTGCTGGCCACCACCAGGCCGGCGCGATCGAGGAGTTGCGCGGAGCCGCCACGGTTGCCGCTGCGGGCGGCCAGGATGGCGCGCAGGGTCGTGGCGTCGAGCGCCCCCAGCACGACGCCGTCAAAGGCGCCGGTGGCCGTGGTCATCGGCACAGCGAGCGGAAGGACGCGCTCGACACCCGGACGGCGCAGGGACGTCTGCCCGAGCACCAGTTCGCCGAAAACCGGCCGTCGCGAGGCGCGTGCCTCCTCGAAGTACGGCCGATCGCCGGCGTTGCGGCCTCTGTATGCCTCCCCAGTCGTGGACGTTGCGGGCGCAGACAAGAGGATCGTTCCCGCGGCGTCCGTCACGCAGATGTTGATGAACTCCGGGTGCATCGCGTGAAACGCACGAAGCGTCGCTCCGGCGCCTTCATCGAGGCCGGCACCTGCGGTCAGCTGGCGTGCCAGCTCCTGCACGGAGGTCCGCCGCGCCTGCAGGAACTGCTCGGCGCCCTCCTCCGCGCTCGTGACCGCCTGCCGAAGGTCGGCGGTCACCGCGCTGAACTGGGCGGCGAACGACGCGCGCGCCAGCAGCAGGGCGATGATGGTCATCGGGACCATGACCACGGGCACCGCGCGATCAAACGAGACATCCTGCCACGACCGGGGCGGGTTGACCGGCGCACCAATCCACCGTCGCACGACGCCCAGGCGCGAAGCGGCGTCGGCTAGCACGGAGTTCATGACGCCGTTAATCAGTTGCTTGAGCAGCAGGAGGAGTACGTAGTCGGCGGGGAGCCCCATCCACCACCAGTAAACCAGCACATCGAGCACGGCGCCGGCGGTCAGCCAGTACAACACGTCGGCCACGACGAGGCTCCGTGTACGCCTGGCGAGGCGCGAGACCACATAGCCCTCGACGGCGTACAGGACCATCGCTGCGAGCATCACTTCGCGCACGCCGCTGGCCACGGCATATCCGACGAAGGCCGCCACGAGGCCCGGCACCGGCCCGAGCTGCCAAAACGCGAACAGCACCAGCGCGCCGCCAAACGCGAACTCCGGCGACTCGCTCGACAGCAGGGGCGCCGGGATGTGGTTGAGGGCGAGGGCCAGCGCACCGCAGGCCACACCGCCGCCAATGCGCAGTGACAACGGGTGCTGCGACGCCCGGCTGCTCAGCACGAGCGAGTCCCGATCGGAGTGGCGGCGATCTGCATGGCCTAAGAATCGGGTCCCGCCCCCGCCACGGCAACGGCTGGCCGAGCCCGTTTCCGTGGGACATCTTCCCTGCCATTCGCGGGCGGCGCATCCCCGCCCTCCCGGCTCGGCCCCGCTGCTCGTCTTTCACCTCCTGCCAACACCCCCATGCTTCGCGTGCTTTCCCGACTCTCGTTCCTCGCGCTGGCCGCTGGTGCCGCCGGCGCGCAGGGCAGCGGCGCCACTGCCGACCTGATCCTGACCAACGGCCGCTTCTACACCGTCGACGCAACGCGCCCGATCGTCGATGCGCTCGTCGTCGGCCGAGGGATGGTGATGTTTGCGGGCAACGCCGCCGGCGCCATGGCGTTCAAGACCGCGACCACGCGGGTCGTCGATCTTGGCGGGCGCACGGTGATCCCCGGCATGGTGGATGCGCACGGGCATGTGGGCGGACTCGGCGATGCGCTGCACATCGTGGACCTCACCGGCACCACGTCGTACGACGAAGTCGTTGCCCGCGTCGCCGAGCGGGCGAAGAAGACGCCGAAGGGTCAGTGGGTGCTCGGCCGCGGATGGGACCAGAATGACTGGGGCGACACGC
>CAYHCW010000306.1:0-4368 GCA_964355025.1 uncultured Gemmatimonas sp.
CGATGCTCAAGGGAGAGTTGCAGCCGCACAAGGACAGCATCCCGCCGCGCACGCTCCGCAACGCGCACCTGGTCACGTGGGACGTCGCTACGCGCGCCGTCACCGATCACGCACAGGCCGCCTTCGACGTGAGCCCCGGCGCCCCGCGCTGGTCACCCGACGGCAAGCACCTCTGGTTCTCGGCCAGCGACCGCGTCTGGAATACCGTCTTCGACTACGACGTCACGGCGAAGACCTACAGCAAGGTGACCAAGGACGTCGTCGCCGGCGGAATGTCGGCGAGCAAGGACGGCGCGCGCCGCGCCTTCGTCCTCGACACTCCCGACGTGCCCGCCGAGGTGTACGCGCAGAACGCCGGCACCGGCGCGCCTGTACGCATCACCAACACCAACCCGTGGCTCACCGACGTGGCGCTGGGCGCGTCGCAGGTCATCACGTGGAAGAGCAAGGACGGATGGCCGGTGGAGGGCGTGCTCCTCACGCCGCCGGGGTACGCGCCCGGGCAAAAGGTGCCGCTGCTCGTTTCCGCGCACGGCGGCCCCACGGGCGCACACATCAACGGCTTCAAGGGCGGCACGAGCCCCGGGCAGACCTGGGCCTCTCGCGGCTGGGCCGTGCTGTATCCCAACCCGCGTGGTTCCACGGGCTACGGCGAGAAGTTCATGCGCGGCAACCTCAAGGACTGGGGCGGCGGCGACTATCGCGACATCATGACCGGCGTCGACGCGCTCATCCAGCGCGGCATCGCCGACTCCACGCAGATGGCGTTCGAGGGCTGGAGCTACGGCGGCTACCTGACCTCGTGGGTCGTGTCGCAGACCGGGCGCTTCAAGGCGGCGATGATGGGCGCCGGCCTGCCGTCGCTGCTCTCGATGGCCGGCACCACCGACATTCCCGGTTACATCAACACGTTCTTCGACGGTGTGCCGCAGTACGACGGCTCGATAGTCAACCCGAGCCTCAAGTTCTATCTCGAGCGCTCGGCCATCAGCTACACCGACAAGGTCACGACGCCACTGCTGATGCTCCACGGCGGCTCCGACGAGCGCGTACCGATTGGCCAGCCCATGGAGTTCTACCGCGCGCTGAAGGACCGCGGCAAGGCGACGGAGCTGGTGTTCTACCCGCGCGAGGGGCACGGCTTCCAGGAGTACTACCACCAGCTCGACCGAATGAAGCGCGAGTACGAGTGGATCAGCCGCTACACGTTGGCGGCGAAGCCCTTGCCCTAGGCGCGCCGCCCCTGCTCCCGCCCGAGCCACACGCCGAGCACCAGCCACACGGCGGCAATCGGCACGGCGGCGTAGGCGATGCCCGACATCCCAAGCCCGAGCGCAGTCAGCCCGGCAAATCCCCACGCCCCTATCTGGTCGCCGCTGCGATAGACAAAGGTCTCGATGAAGTTCTTCGCCTTGTACTTGTCTTCGCGCGGCACCACCGTGAACAGGATCTCCATTGACGGGTTGTTGAGCGCAAAATTGCCGGCGCGCCGCACGATGGCGAGCGTGGCCACCGTGAAAAAGACGGGCCAAGTGCCGAGTGCGGCAAAGCCCACCATGCTCACGAACGGCAGGAACGCCAGCGACGCCGCGAGGCCCATCCAGCGAATCAGCCGCCCGGTGAAGAAGATCTGCGTGATGAGCGTAAGCGACTGCACCACCAGCTCGATGCGCGCCATCACCGCCGTGCGCGCCGCCCGGTCGGCATACGCCTTGCCCACGATGTCGGTCTGCTCGAAATAGAGGATCGTCGAGCCGATGGTCAGCAGAATCAGGAACGCCGAGATGCCCAGCAGGTAGGGCGACTTGAGGATGTGCGTGACTCCGGCCCACGTGCGGCCGCCGATCGGCAGTTCGTCACGAATCACCACCACGTCGTCGGGAGCGCGCTGCCGGGCGGGGAATTTCACCACGCACAGCACGGCGAGCTCAATCAGCACCGCCGAAATCAGCAGCAGGTTTGCCGTGCCGATCATCGGCGCAAGCTTCGCCGTGGCCGCCGAGCCCAGCACCGAGCCGAGCGAACCGCCCACGGCAATGAAGCCGAAGAGCCGCTTGGCCTGCTCGCTGCGGAACGAGTCGGCCATGAACGCCCAGAAGATCGACACCACAAACAGGTTGAAGACGCTCGTCCAGACAAAGAACACGCGGCCAATCCAGATGTCCCCGGCCGACCCCTCGGCCGGCGACACGAAGGTCATCAGCGCGTAGAAGAGCAGGATGTTCACGACGAAGAACTGATAGGTGATGGCGATGAACTTCCGCACCGGATACCGCACGACGAGTGCGGCAAACAGCGGATTGGCCACCAGCACGGCGGCGAGCGTTCCCGCAAACAGGAACGGCAGCTTGTTGACGCCGGTCGCCACCGCGACCGCCTCGCGAATGGGGCGCAGCACAAACCAGCCGCTCAGCACGAAGAAGAAGTACGCGAATGACGCCAGCATCGCCTGCACTTCCCCGGGCTGCACGTCCACCGCGCGGCGCAGCAGGGCGTGCAGCCGACGCGGTGCCATCTCGCTCAACCCGGCCCCGCCGATTTCACCTTCGCGTGCCAGGCGGCAAGCACCTCGGCTTCACGCTTCATGTCGAGCCCGCCGACCGCCCCGCGCAGCGTCGCCTCCTGGTCCGCCTGCGGGCGGGTGCGATGCCAGTCGAGCGTGGTCTTCGCCGTGTCGGCCAGCGTGCGGAACGTGAGCCCCGCCGCAATGGCCTTGGCCGCACTGCGGCGCTGGTAGCCCGCCGTGGCACCGTACGGCGGCTGCCACACGGTCATGTGGCGCCACGGGCGCACGCCCTGCTCCTGCAGGAACGCCCACGGCACCCACGTGAGCTTGCCCGGCGTGGCCGTAATCGACTTCACGCCATAGAGCATTTCGGCGATGGTCAGCGGCTTCTCGGGGCCAATCGCGTTGAACGTGCCGAATACGCGCGCTTCGGCCAAACGCACCGAGAACTCGGCGAGGTCGCGCACGTCGATGTACTGGCACGGATCGTCCGGCTTGTCGGGGGCGAGAATCTCGCCGCCGGCATCGATGCGCGCCGGCCAGTACGTGAACCGGTCGGTGCGGTCGAGCGGTCCGACAATCAGGCACGGCCGCACCACGGTGCAGATGCCCGGATACAGCTTGGCCACTTCCTGCTCGGCGCGCACCTTGAGCGGGCCGTAATAGCGCGACGCGTGCGCCGGATCGAGCGTGTACGGGTCGATGTCCGCCGGCAGCACGCCCACCGGGCTGTTTTCGTCGAGCCCGATGATGCTCTGGTCGCTGTACACCGACGTCGTGGACTGGAAGATGTAGTGCTTCACGTTGCCGGCGAGCTGCTGCGCCGCGTTGCGCACCCACGCCGGCAACGTGGTGGGGTTGTCGAGCACGACGTCGAACGTCTTGCCCTTCAGCGCGCTCGTGTCGTTGTTCAAATCGCCGACGAGTTCTTCGGCCACCTTGCCCTTGAAGTAGCCCGGGCGCGTCTTGTTGCGGTTGAACAGCGTCACACGGTGTCCGCGCGCAATCGCGTACTCCACCTGCTCGGGGCCGGTGAAGCCCGTGCCGCCGAGGATGAGGATGTTCAGTGAGGCCGGCGCCCTGTTGACCGACTGCGGCGTCAGGAGGAATGGATCCTGCTGGGCGAGCAACCCCTTGGGAAGCAACCCGAGCGCACCGCCAATCGCGGCGCTCGTGTGAAGGAACGAGCGGCGGCTAGTCATTGTCCGGCCCTCCCTTGGGCTTGGCTTTCCAGGCGGCAAGCACCTCCGCTTCCTTCGCCGCCGAAAGTCCGGCAATCGCGCCCTCGCCGAGCGATTTCAACTCGGCTTCGGGGCGCGTCTTGTTCCACGCCAGCGTGTCGGCGGCTGTAATTGAGAGCGGACGAAACGTGAGCCCCTTGGCGACCGCGCGGCTGTTGTTCCGGCTCATGAAGCCGGCGGTGGCGCCGATGGGCGGCACCCACACCGTCATGTGCCGCCATCCGCGCACGCCCTGCGCCGTCAGGAACTCGGCGGGAACCCACGTGAACTGCGCCCCCGCCGTCGTCACCGCCTTGATGCCGTACAGCAGCTCCGACATCGGGCGCACGAGCCCCACCGCGTTGTACGTGCCCAGCACCTTCTGCTCGGCAAGGCGAATCATCCACTCGGCCAGATCGCGCGCGTCGATCCACTGCGTCGGGTCAGTGGGCGTGCCCGGAGCCATCACCTCGCCGCCACGATCAATGCGCGCCGGCCAGTACGTGAAGCGGTCGCTGCGGTCGAGCGGCCCCACAATCAGCCCGGGCCGCACCACGGTGACCTTGCCCGGATACTGCCGCTCCGCCTCCTGCTCGGCGAAGGTCTTGAGCGCGCCGTAGTACTTGCCGGCGTTCTCGCGCA
>CAYHCW010000307.1:0-3169 GCA_964355025.1 uncultured Gemmatimonas sp.
TCACCGATTCGGGCTTTGCGCTGCTCAGCGGCGCCATCGTCGACCAGCACTTCCTGCGCCGCAAACGGCACAACCGGCTCATCAGCCTCGTGCTCGAGCGCGCACCACACCTCGGCGTCGGCATCGACGAATCCACCGCGCTGATCGTGGCACCCAATGGCCAGTGGCGCATCAACGGCGCGAGCGTCGCCGTCATTTACGACGCGCGCGCGGCGACCATCGCGGCACCGGGGGCCGCCGTGCTCGGTGCTGCCGGCCTGCGCATGCATGTGCTCCCCGCAGGTGCGACCTTCAACCCGGCCACCGGCGAGGCGAGGCTGCCGCGTTAGGCCGCCGCGTGCACCAGCGCCGCCGATTCGCGCATCGCGTGCAGGTAGAGGTCGGCCGACTCCGCGGCCGGCACACCGAGCTGCACCGACCAGTCGGCGGCACTCTCCCAGAGCCCCAGCTCGTAGGCCTCGATGAACTGCAGCACACCCGCGTAGGGGCCCTCGCGGTGGAGCAGCGCGTCCTTCACCTCGTCGGCCAGGTTGATGCGTTCCACCACTTCGGTCATCGGCAGGCGAAACACCGCGTCGATCATCGAGAAGAGGCCGACAAGAAAGGCCGTCGCCGGCTCCATCTCCGCGGAGCGCGCTGCCACCGCCTCGGCGAAGTAGCCACGCTGCACCGCCTGCAGGGTCAGCTGGTCATCCACGCCGGTCTTTCCGCTGCGCGATGAGAAGGTCGCCAGCGCCAGCCACCGCACCAGCATGTTGCGGCCCGCCATGCGCAGGGCATGCCCCACCGAGGCGATGCCGCGCCCACCGACGCTCGCCGAGTTGACGATGCGGAGCAGCTGGAAGGTGATGGCGGGATCGGCCGAAATGGCGCGTTCGATGTCGCGGTCCTGCGCGTCGTCGTCGCGCGCCAGCGCCAGCACGCGCAGGGCCGTGATGGTTGACACCGGGAGCGAGGCGGATGGCAGCGGCTCCGGGCGCGAGAAGTGCGCCCCTTCGAAGAAGTCAGCGCCCGCGCCCTTGGCCGCGGCGTACGAGGTGGCGTCGAAGATCTGGTCCACCACCACGAGCTTGCCGAGTCGCTTGAGTGCGGTAACACTCGACGCCAGCTCGCACGCTGGCACGTCACGCGCGTCCAGCCGGACATAGCGCGCCATCGCCACGAGCTTCATCACGTCACTCTCGTCCTCGATCATCGGCGAAAACTCGTCGATCGCGACCACGTGACCTGACGCCACCAGCGACGTGAGCGCCGCGAGTACTGGGCCGGTCACCGGCGTGTGCGCCGACAGCAATGCCACAATCGACGCCGTGCCCGGCGTCTCGAGCATGCGGCCTTCCAGCTCGGCCTGACTCAACGACACCCACGCCGGCAGCCCGGCCGTCAGCAGGTCGAGCGACCCGCTGAGCAGGCTCTGCGCCAGCGGGTCGCCTCCGTCAGTGCTCGCACGGAATCGCATTTCATAGCCCACGGCTGCGTCAGCACGATTGAAGATCGGCTGGCGGACGATCATGATGTCGGACATCGCACGTGAGAGTTGCGGGGCTGGAACTTCACGATTCGATGAAGTTCCCTAACGTGAGTGTCGGCGGAGAAGCGGCTAACTGTAGGCGCCACATGAATTTGCGTGCCAATTTGACAGGTTGATGACAAAATGATATCATATTGCCATCACCAACCCGAGTGACCACCCCATGTATCGCGAAAAGCACTACCCCGCCTCCAACGGTCTCGTCTCACTGCTCGGCCTGATCGTCGTCGCCCTGCTCGCCGTCGCAACAATCACGCAAGCGGCTCCAGCCAACAGGCCCGGGATCGTCATCCTCAGCGTCATCGTCCTCGTCGTCGCGCTCTTCCTGATGGGCGGCCTCTTCATCGTGAACCCCAACGATGCCAAGGTGCTCGTGCTCTTCGGCAAGTACGTGGGCACGGTGAAGCAGGACGGCTTCTTCTTCGCCAATCCGTTCCTCATCAAGCGCCGGATTTCGCTGCGCGTGCGGAACTTCGAGACGGCCAAGCTGAAGGTGAATGACAACCAGTCCAACCCCATCGAAATCGGCGCGGTGGTGGTCTGGCGGGTCGTCGAGACCGCCGAGGCGCTGTTCGAGGTGGAGAACTACGAGAAATACGTCGCTGTGCAGACCGAATCGGCCCTGCGCGCCACGGCCTCGCAGTTCGCGTACGACGCGCACGTGACCGGGCAGGAATCGCTGTCGACGCACGCCGCCGAGGTGAGCAAGCACCTGCAGGCCGCCATCCAGGACCGGCTCAAGGCCGCCGGTGTCGAAGTGGTGGAGGCGCGCATTTCGCACCTGGCGTACGCGCAGGAAATCGCCGCCGCCATGCTGCAGCGCCAGCAGGCGAGCGCGATCATCGCGGCGCGCTACAAGATCGTCGAGGGTGCCGTCGGCATGGTCGAGAACGCCCTCGAGTTGCTCTCGCAGAAGGGCATCGTGCAGCTCGACGAGGAGCGCAAGGCGGCGATGGTCAGCAACCTGCTGGTCGTGCTCTGCTCGGAGCGCTCCACGCAGCCGATCGTGAACACCGGAAGCCTCTATACCTGAGGAGCTAGGTGATAGGGGCTAGGAGCTAGACACTGACATCTAGCACCTGGCACCTAGCACCTGCCATTTATGGCCTTGCGCAAACCCTTCCTTCTGCGCGTCGATCGCGAGCTGCTGGACTCTGTCCAGCGGTGGTCGAACGACGAGCTGCGCAGCCTGAACGGGCAGATCGAGTATCTGCTGCGTGACGCCCTCAAGCGCGCCGGGCGGCTCCCGCCTCGGGACCCGCCCGCAAGCGCCGAGCAGGACTAGCCCCATGGTCTTCATCGTGGTTCCGCCGCACCGCCCCAGCGAGCCCAGCGACCCGCGCAAGGCCCGGCACGATACGACGGTCGGCATGCTGGTGGTGGCCCTCATCATGCTGGGCATCGCCGTCTTCGTGTTTGCGGTCGGACCGCGCAGCAACAACCCGCCGCCGCTCATCGTCGGCGTGCTGGTGCTCGGCCTCGCCGTTGTCTTCGGCCTCATTTCGTTCTTCTCGTGGATGCGTGAGCAGGGCGACGGAGACGAGTCCTCGCAGGACAACAACCCGAAGGAGAAGCAGTGATGTTCGTTCCACATTCCGGCCGCCGCGCCACCCGTCGGGCTCGCCGCGCCGCCGGCAT
>CAYHCW010000307.1:3269-4325 GCA_964355025.1 uncultured Gemmatimonas sp.
CAGCCAGGAGCCCGCGCTGCAGTCGGCATTCGTGCTGACGCGCGGCGGCGACACCATCGTCGTCGAGCGCCTCACGCGGGGGCGCACGAGCATCAGCGGCGACCTGATCATGAAGGGCCAGGCGCGCATGACGTTCACGGCCGACGTGACCCCTGGCCCGTCGGTGGCCACGCTGGCGTTCAAGGCGTGGGGCGCCGGGGCATCCATCGACGGGCCGCCCATGCAGAGCGGCACGCAGCGGTTCACCGCCGACTCCGCGTTCATCGTGGTTGACGTCGGCGGTACCGAGCGCAAGCTGAGCCGCGCCATCACGAAGAATCCGCTGCCGATCATCAACAACGATTTCGCCATGATCGAGCTTGCGATTGCCCGCGCCAAGGCGCAGGGTGGCGCCAAAGCGACGGTGCCGATGTTCGCACTCTCGGGCGGTGTGCAGCTCGACTGCACCATCGAGTTCGTGGGCAAGGACTCGGCGGTCTTTCGTGTGGCCGGCCAGGAGAACCGGTTCGGCATCGACGCCGCCGGGCACATCACCGGTGGCGTGCTGCCCGCGCAGAACATCGTGATCACGCGCGTGAACGGAGCGGCGGTGGACAAGATCTCCATTGGACGCCCCGACTACTCGGCGCCGGCCGGGGCGCCGTACACGGCGGAGGAAGTGACGGTGAAGACGCCGATGGGGCACGTGCTCACCGGCACGCTCACCCTCCCGATGCACGCGAAGGGCAAGGTGCCGGCGGTGGTGACCATCACCGGCAGCGGGCAGCAGGACCGCGACGAGTACATCTCGCTGGTGCCGGGGTATCGCATCTTCCGTCAGGTGGCCGACACTTTGGGGCGCCGCGGCATCGCCGTGCTGCGCATGGACGACCGCGCGATCAACGGCAGCGGCGGCGAAGTGAACAAGGCGACGAGCGCCGACTTCGCCGACGACATTCGCGCCGGTGTGGCCTACCTGCGCACCCGCAGCGAGATCGACGGCGCGCGCATTGCGCTGGTGGGGCACAGCGAGGGCGGGATGATTGCGCCGCTGGTGGCGAGCACCGATGCGAAGAT
>CAYHCW010000308.1:0-4318 GCA_964355025.1 uncultured Gemmatimonas sp.
AGCAGGAACAGCGTCATCGCCGTGATCATCTCGATCATCGAGAAGCCGCGGCGCATCCGTTGGACGATCGGTCGTGGATGACTGGACATGGGGAGCACTCCTAGAAAGCGGCGATGACGGTGGTGGTCTTGGCCGTGCTCGTCAAGCCGCGGCCGGTGACCGTCACCGTGACCGTGATGTAGTCCGCCGTGGCGGTGGGCCCGGTGCGCACCGCGAACGTGCGTCGTGTGAAGCCCGTATACGGACTCGTCGTCGCGTACGTCTCGGCCACGTTGTGAAACGTCGCTACGAGTGTCGAATACACCCGCCAGGCCTTCACCGCCTCGACGCGCGCATTCACCAGGTCGTTGGCCAGCGTGCGCACCGTGGTGTCGGTGGTCGCCTTGGTGAAGTTGCGCACGAACGCGGCCATGCCCAGCAGCGAGCCGCCGAGGATGGACAGCGCGATGATCACTTCGATCAGCGTAAAGCCGGCACGGACACGGCGTGGCAGGCGCAGGCGGCGCGTCATTGGGTCATCCGCACCCACGCCGCACCGGTCCAACGGTACAGGTCGGTGCGTCCGGTGGAAGGAGCAACGGTCAGTGCGCGAAACTCGGTTTCGACGGCGGCCCGCGCCGAAAAGTAGAGGTCGAAATCGGAGCTTGCCGACCCGTCGCGTCGGAACGTCACGCTCGGGTACAACGACACGGTGCGCAGGTCACTCCCCTCCAGCGCCGCGCTCGCCGTGCCGCCCAGCACGCGCACCATCGGCGGCGCCAGGAATCGCACTCCCTCAGGCAGCGCGCGCCAGTACACGCGGTCGCTCGTGTTCAGCGTGTCGTTGTTGTTGTAGTCCTCGACGATGCGCATCCGGGAGTTCGTCAGGTCGAAGCTCACGATGGTGTTGGACTGGCGGGTGATCGACGTGCGCTGCGCATTCATGACGAGCATGCGCACGAGGCGCGCCGCGCCGTCGCTCTTCATCCGCGCCACGTTGATGCGTGGGATGGCAAAGGCGGCGAGCAGGCCCATCATGACGAGCACCATCACCAGTTCGATCATGGTGAAGCCGCCACGGCCGGTCGATCGATTGTGCCCTGCCGATCTGCGCTGTGTCATGCTGCCACCCGGGTTCCCGGAATCATACGCGCTCCGTGCCCAACCGCAGGTGCGGGGGGCCTTGGTACTCTAGATACGCCGCTCCGGTGCCGCGCGCAATATCGCACCGTCATTAAGTGATGCGTCGCTATCACGTCCGCCTCTGTGAGATGCGTGAGCCCTCGTCACAGATTGTGACGGTTTGACCCTCAACGTGCGGACGCTCTAGGGTGACGACCGTCACAATTGACCGGCGGGCGCCCGCGAAACCGCCGAGCGCCCGCCGCCAAATGCTACCTGCGCAGAACTACACGCCCGCCAGCTCTCCGTCCGTCACCAGGGGCGAACGGAAGGGCGAGAAGCGCAGCAGGACTCCTACCCCACTGGCCTCCTCGAGCCGCTGCGCCGCGTCTCCCGACACCACGTGGACGGCCGCGTGCTGCGCCAGTGCCGCGCGCACAAACACCTCGGCCACGTCGGGCTGGGAGCTCACGAAGGTATCGCTGAGCACCAGCGCCTTCACGGCGTGATCGTCGAGGGCGCGGCCGCACACGGCGGCGCCGGTGGCCCCCAGGTCGTCGGCCGCGAACCGGCGCACGACGTCGTCCACCAGCATCTCGTCCGCGGCATACCGCAGGACCAGCAGCCCCTCGCGCACGGCGCGAGCAATCTCGCTCACCCGCGCCCGTGCGCCCAGCGCGGGCGCTTCGACGACCGACGTCAGGCCCGCCGCCTCGATGGCACCTGCCGCCTCACCCACCAGCTGCGGCGTGCCGCCGACGAACACCGGCCCCTCGGGAACGAGCCGCCGGAGGTGCGCGGCCAGCGTACGCAGCATATGCGACCGCGCCTCCCGGCGCTCACGTTCGGCCGCGTCGCGTCCCACCCCGCCGCGCGTGCCCTGATGCGGCTTGGCACCGTGCGGGGCGCCCATCGCGTCGTCGGACTCGGCGTGGACGACGGTGCGCACCGTGTCGACGCGATGCACGCCCGTTGCGTCACAGCGGAAGATCCGTGCAGCGCGGGAGTCCACGATGACCACCCACGCGCTGTGATCGCCGCCAGGAACACACAGGAACGGCGCGAGGGCCACGCCGTGCCCCCAGTGCCCATAGGTCGGCGTGGCACCGTCGAGCGACGCGTCCAGGCGCACCACCCCGTCGGCAACGACGCCCAGCCAGCCGGGCGCATCGAGCGCGCCGCGACGGTGTGCCAGGTGCGCTTCCAGCGCCTCGACGGCACGGGCGAAGGCCTCGCGCTCGGCGTGCGAGGCGTCGATCAGCGCGTGCCGCAGGCGGGATTCCTCCTGCTTCAGCGCGCGCCGCCACGCCGTGCGCCACGCCGGGTTGTCGCTCCGGCCGTCGAGGTACAATGTCAGGGCCGGCGTATTCTGCAGGTCGCCGTCGAGGGCCACCAGTTCAGCGAAGTTCAACATGTCGCGCTCCTTACCCGTGCTCGCGGAACGCCTTGGGGGCCTCGCGCTGCGCGCGAAAGCGTATCGCTACACAGGAATAGTGCGGCGCGGTGCGAGGTGGCGCAGTAGGGTCTACGCTGGTGTGGCGTAGGGCTTCGTCGCACGTACCCCCGACACCCTGCGACCCGCGCGCGGCGCCCCGCAGGCCCCGACGTCCAGGCCGCCGCGGCTCAGCGGACGATCGCTGCGAGGGCCTTGCCCAGGAACTCGTCAATCGACGCGTTGTCGATCCAGCGCACCACGATGACGAGGTTCTGCTCCGGCGCCACGAACACCAGGTTCGTGCCGTTCCCCACGTGCCCATACGCGCTCGCCGGAGCGCTCGGCATCCACTTGCGGTCGGTGTTGAGAAACCAGTTCATGTAGCCGTAGGTCGGCTGCGGCACGGTCGGCGTGAGGGAGAGTTTCACCCACTCCTCGGAGAGGATCCGTTTGTCCCCCCACAGGCCGCGCCGCTGCGTCAGCAGGCCAAATCGCGCCATGTCCCACGCATTGATGAACATGCCGCCGCCCCAGTGCCCGCCGCCGCTCACCACCTGCGTCGGGCGACCGTCCAGGGTGATCCAGGCGTTGTCGTAGCCGAACCAGCGCCAGGTGCGCGATGCGCCGATGGGGTCCATCACCAGTTCGCCGAGCACCTCGGGCAGCGGCCGGCGCCAGATGTTCGTGGCGGCGAGCGCGAGCACGTTGACGCGCACGTCGTTGTACTCGTACGCCGAGCCCGGTGAGCGCCGCGCACGCGTGGTCCAGTCCGCCGGGTTCTGCGACGGGCGGTCGGCCCATTCGGGCTTGCCCCACAGCGTCCCTTCCCAATCACTCGTCTGCCGCAACAGGTCGTCCCACGTGATGGTGCGATTGTGCGCTGTGCCCCAGGGTTCGATGAACACTGGCGCGAGGTAGCGCGAGCCAGGCTCCGCCGGCGCTTCCAGGCGCAGCGCGTACGTCGGCGCCTGCGACTTCCACACCGTGTCGCGCACCGACGGGACAAGGCCCCGGTCGTGCGCCAGCCCCACGGTCGCGGACAGAAAGCTCTTCGTGACGCTGTGCGTCATGTCCACGCGCTCGGGCTCGCCCCAACTCGCAATGACGTAGCCGCCGCGGAGCACCACGCCCGTGGGCTCGCCGCGTGGCTTGAACGGACCGATGCCCTGGCCAAACGGCTCGCGACCGAACGAGCGGTAGTGGCTCTCTTCCATGTCGCGGGGCGCGCGCGCCTCGTGCTGCTGCGCGAAGGCGACGGCCTCGGCGAGCTTCGCGCTGTCGACACCCATCACCGCCGCGCTGCGCTTCTCCCACGATGCGCCGGGGACGTACGGCGTCGCCGCGCGTACACGCGACGCGACCTGCGCATCAAGCGGGGATGCCCACGCCGCGAGGGCGATCGCGCCCGCGATGGCGGGAACACGCGCGGCCTTTGGGCCCCAGGCGGCGCGTTGCATTACAGTGGCGGCCGATTGACGCCCAGTCGCTCCAGCAGCGCGCCCAGTTGCTTGATCTCCTCGCCATACCGAGCCCAGTCGCCCTGGCGCTGCGCGTCCATCGCGGCCTGATACCGGCGCTGCGCCTCGACGAGGGCCGACCGCGTGGCCGCGTCGATCCCGCGCGCCGACGGCGCCCCGCCCGGCCCCGCCACCGTGTCGGCGGCCCCAGCCGACGCCACCCGGCCCACGGCACCACCAAACATGTCGGCAAGCGCCAGGTCGAGCGTCTCGCGCATCACCACCTGGTTCTGGTATGCCACCACGACGCGCTTGAGCTCGGGAA
>CAYHCW010000309.1:0-4310 GCA_964355025.1 uncultured Gemmatimonas sp.
GTGAACAGTTCCGCCCCGTCCTCCGTGATGTGCATGTCGTCCTCGAGGCGCACGCCGAACTCGCCGGGAATGTAGATCCCCGGTTCGTCGCTGAACGTCATGTGTGGCTGCAGCGGCAGCGTGTTGCCCTTCACGAGGTACGGCCACTCGTGGCCGTCCATGCCCATGCCGTGTCCCACGCGATGCGAGAAGTACGTGTACCCGGGACCATAGCCTCCATCGACGACGACCTTGCGCGCCGCGGCATCGACGTCGCCGCAGGCGATTCCGGGGCGCGCCGTCTTGAGCGCCGTGGTCTGCGCGCGGTGCACGATCTCAAACACGTCCTTCATCTTCTGCGTGGGCTTGCCCAGCACGAACGTGCGGCTGATGTCGGAACTGTAGCCTTCCACCCGGCAGCCCCCGTCCATCAGCAGGATCGACCCTTCCCGCACCACCTGCGGCGTGGTCGAGCCGTGTGGAAGCGCCGCGTACTGCCCCACCTGCACACCCGCGCCGCCCTCAAAGCCGAGCCTGGTATGGGCACGGCCCACGAGCGCCGCAAACTCTCCCTGTGTCATGCCCTCTCGCATCGACTTCCAGGCGGCTTCATAGGCCGTGAGGGTGACGCGTGCCGCCAGTCGCATCAGGGCAATCTCGTGTGCGTCCTTGATCATCCGGCAGCCCGCCGACACGGGCAGCGCACTGGCCAGCGTCATCTGCGGCAGCGCGTGCGCCGCACCATCACTGAACTGCCACCGCACCGTCTCTTCGATACCCAGCGTGCCGGTGGTGATCTGGCGCGCGCGAAGCCCCTGGACGACCAGGTCGTACGGCGAGTCATCTTCCTCCCACGCCATGACTTCGGTGCCGGCACCCAGCGGACCGGAGCGCGCTTGTTCGAGCGCGCGCTCTTCCTCGAACTTCGGCGTCACCAGAAACGCGTTGCCCTGCACCGGAATGATCACGGCCAGCAGGCGCTCGCTCAGCCCCCACTTCATGCCGGTGAAGTAGTCGAGTGAGGTGCCACCGTTCAACATGATCGCGTCGAGCTTGTTGGCGCGCATCAGCACACGCGCGCGCTCCAGGCGAGCGCGCCGTTCGTCCACCGTAACAGGCGTCGCCTGGTCGCGCATCGACTTGAGGGCGGCGATTGCCGGTGGATCATCAGCCGAGCCCTGCGCCGGCGTCGCGGCGGCGGTCCGGGGCGACAGGGCGGTGGTGGCGGCCGCAGTCGCGGACAGGTTCAGGAAATCGCGACGGGTCGTCATGGTGGGCTCGGGTCGGAGGGACGCCCGAGAATCTCTCCCTTGGCATCCGGCGGCGGTAGTGCGGATGGCACCACGGCCATCATCAAGCCAACGTGGCGACCGTGGCCTCAGGCGTGGCGCGCCTTATGCAGGACACCTGTCGGCGAGCGTCTCCCCCTGCCAAGCGTTTCCCCACAGGGTGTCGGGCCAGTGCCTATTTCCTTTTCCCGGAACAGCACGCATAGTGGTCGTGCGCCCACTACGGGGAGGTGATTCCGATGCCGTTAATGCGCAGGAAGCCGGCCCGAGCCAAGCGGTCGTCGGTACCGTGCGCTCCGAAGTGCCGTTCAGCGAGGATCTCTGCGCGTGGCTCAACGAAGTCAACGCGAACCGTCTACGCATCGGTTATGCGTACTGGAGGGATGACGAGATCCGATACGCCATCGAGGATATTGCTGCTCCGTTGACTACGGAACACGTTCTCGATGCCCTCGCGGTAGCTTCGGGTACGGTGCCAGTCTTGGCCCGAGAAGCTGGTCTCTGGCTTCCTGCACCGCTGGTGATGGCGTAGGAGACAATTGATCCGCAGTGGCAACGCAACGGGGCGCCGACTTGATCAATCGGCGCCCCGTATCTCGTGTGGCCTTCCCCGAGTCGCTACGGAGAATGGCGCAGGAAGGCGCGCGTGGAATCCGCCGAGCCGTCGTTCGCCGCGGGCCGCACCCCAAGGAGCCCGGCCAGCAGGTCGTAGACATGGATGTTCTGGAACGGCGGTGTGACCAGTCCCTCCTTGAAATCAGGACCCGACGCCACGAACAGCGCGCCCATCGAGGGAAGCTGGTTGTCGTATCCGTGCGCTCCGCCCCGCGGGGCGCCGTTCCCTCGCACCAGGGCATGCGTCGTCATCGTCCACCCTTCATCGGCCACCGTCACGAGTTTCGTGATGCGCGAGTGCGTGTTGAAGTGGAAGCGCTGGGGCACCTCGCCCTTGCGATACACCTGCAGGTGCGGATGGGCCGCCTTCAGCCGGGCGTATGCCTCGGCTTCATACCCTGGCTTCGGCGCTATTGCCCCGACCGGCGCGATGTCGACCATCTCGACTCGGGCGAGGTCGATGTAGTCGTCGATGTAGATGATCCGCTCGGGAGCAAGGGATGCCATGCCGTGATCCGACACGACGACGATATTCACCCGGCCAGCAAGTCCACGTGCGGCAATGCCGTCCACCAGGGCGCCAACCATCGCGTCGACGCGAGCGATGGCGCTGTCGACCTGCGGCGCATCAGGACCGTACTTGTGGCCCGCATCATCCACATCACTGAAGTACGTCGAGACAAACGCTGGTCCCGTCTCCGGCGGCAGTGCCAGCCAGTCGAGCACCGTCTTCACGCGCTCGACATTCGGCACGCGGCCGTCGTAACGCTTCCACCACGTGGGCTGGCGGCCGGCAATCACGATGTCCGAACCAACCCAGAAATACGAGGCCGCGCGCTTGCCCTGCTTCTCCACCGTCACCCACAGCGGTTCGCCGCCCCACCAGCGCGTGTCATGCGTCACCAGCGTGTCGGCAATCGTGAACTTCTTGCCAATCACGTCATCCCACATCGAATTGGCCACGATCCCGTGGTGCTCGGGATGCAGCCCGGTGACCAGCGTATAGTGGTTGGGAAACGTCTTCGACGGGAAGGCGGGCACCATGCGCTCGGCGCGAACGCCGGACGCGGCGAGCGTACGCAACCGCACCGCGGTCGGGCGCTGGATATAGTCGGCACGGAAGCCATCGAGCGAAACGAGCAGCACGGCCCGCTCCGCAACGGACGCTGGAGCCGGCAGCGAAGCCGTGGAGGTGCGCTGGCACGCCGTGACAAGCGCCAGCGACACAACGACAAACGCGCACTTCAGGGCGTGAGACATTCGATGGATGGACTCCTGGGGTTCCGCGCGTGCGCCATCACCGGCGTCGGCAGCGCAACGGGGGAAACATAACCGCAAGGCACCGGGGTGTCGGTGGCCCAAGGTTGCCCGGATGGCGATCCCTCACCATCATCCGTGGCATCATGCCTTCCCTTGCCAACGGCCTTTCTCCCGGCTCCGACGGCGTCGCGCGCTGCGTCTGGTGTGGCACTGATCCGCTGTACACGCACTACCACGATACCGAATGGGGATTTCCCGTGCGGGACGACCGGCGTCTCTTCGAGAAGCTCTGCCTCGAGGGCTTTCAGTCGGGCCTCAGCTGGATCACGATCCTCCGCAAGCGGGAGAACTTCCGCGTCGCGTTTGCCGGCTTCGATATCGAGAAGGTCGCCCGTTTCGGCGCACGCGACGTCACCCGGTTGCTGGGCAACGCCGGCATCGTGCGGCACCGCGGGAAGATCGAGGCGACCATCAACAACGCCCGCCGCTGCGCCGACCTCATTGACACCGAGGGCTCGCTCGCCGCGTACGCCTGGCGTTTTGAACCAGGCCCGAAGTCCCGTCCGCGCAAGATCACCTGGGAGGTGCTCAGGACGGTGAGCACCACGCCGGAGTCAATCGCCCTCTCCAGGGACCTCAAGAGGCGCGGCTGGAACTTCGTTGGTCCGACGACCGTGTATGCGTTCATGCAGGCGATGGGCCTCGTGAACGATCACCTGCACGGGTGCCACGTGCGTGCGCGTGCCAACGAGGGGCGGGAATAGGCGCGTTTCGGTGTGCCCTGCCTACGCCTGATCCCGCCGCACGCGCACCTTCTTGCCCTTGATCGTGCTCGCCGACAGCGCGCGAATGACAAGTTCGGCCTTGTCTTCCGGCACCTCGACAATGGAATGCCGGTCACCGATGGTCACGGACCCGATTTCCGAGATCCCCAACCCCGCTTCACCGGCAATCGCGCCCACGATGTCGCCCGGGCGGATCTTCAGCTTGCGCCCGGCGCCGACGTAGATCTTGGCCACCTTGCCGCCCACCTTGCCGGCGAACTCGCGGCGCCCCTGCCGAGCCGGACGCGGCGTATGCGCATCACGGTCGCCGCCGCGGGTCGTCATGTTCGGAATCTCATCCGGCTCGCCTGCGCCTTCCACCTTGCGCGCCGCCAGACGAATG
>CAYHCW010000310.1:0-4306 GCA_964355025.1 uncultured Gemmatimonas sp.
GAGCGCGCAAATCACGTCCTCCACGATGAGCGCGTTGCGCCCCAGATCATCGACCAGCGCGGCGTACACCTCCTGAATGCCGCCCGTCGCGCCTGCGCCATCGACGCGAAACCCCGTCTCCCTCGCGAGCAGGCGCTGCTCGAACGGCCGTCGCGCCGCCGCGCTCCTTGGGTCGATCGCGTGCCGCACCGGACCGCATTGCATGAACAGGATCGGGTGGTGTCCGTCGCGGCGATACGGCGTCGCGCTCAACCCGACGACGTAGCGGGCGGGCGTCGCGCTCACCACCCGCTCGAACGCGAAGGCCGGAACGTGTTGACACTCGTCGATCAGCACGTGACCGTACTGCGCGATGCGGTCATCGACCTCGCCGCCCCGCACCAAACTCTGGATCATCGCGACGTCGAGCCGCCCGTTGAGCCGAGCGCGCCCGCCGCCGAGGGTGCCAATCGCCGCCGGGTCGAGGCCGAGGAAGCGGCCGAGCTGCGTGACCCATTGTGAGCGTGTCCTCGCTTGTTGATGGCGTTGTGTTCACGGTTGTTGATGGACACGCGGTGGATGGAGTTGTCCCTCACCGATCGTGATCACGTCGTCAGAAGGGCAGGTCGTCGCGGGTCGATCCCGCGGAGCGATCGAGCAGTCGCTGGAGGTGTTCCTCGTAGCGCGCGATCTCGCGCTCCAGCGCGTACCCGCGGGTCATGATGCGATGCGCGGCGCGCAGGCTGGCGAAGTGGCTCCGCCCACGCTGCGCGGGCCAGCTCTCGTCGAGCAGCTCGGGGTTGGCGCAGAGCAGCGCCCGCTCGGTGATCTCGAGCACCGCGCGCAGCGCCGCGAGCGCGGCCCGCTCGGGCGCTTCGGACAGCCGCTCGGGCGTCAACCGCGTGAGGCGCTCGGACGGATCGGCGCCCGGGATCATCGACGCCCCGCCTTCGTCGCCGCGGTCGCCGTCCCCGTGGGTCGCCGCGAGACCGACGCGCCGAAGACCTCCAGGTACAGCTTCTCGTCGAGCGTGGCCCGCTCACGCGCGGTGGCCGCGTCGAGCAGCTCGTTGGCTGCCGTCATCAACACCCGTGGGTTGCCCGCGGCGTGCTCGGCCAGCGTGCGCACCACGACGGCATCGACCAGCGCGTTGTTGCCGCAATGCTCCAGCCGGCGCGCTAACATCTGTTGCAGCTCGTCGGGCTTGCGAGGCTCCAGGCGCAGCCGCGCCCGGATGCGCGTCCCGAGCGGGAGCAGCTCCGGCGTGCGCAGCATCTCGCTGAGACGCTCGTCGCCCGCGAGGACCACCGTGAGGATGGCGCGGGAGTCGAAGTCCGTGCTCGTGAGCACCCGCAGCTCGGAGAGCACGTCGGGGTACATCTGCTGCGCCTCGTCGATGAGCAGCACGGGCCGCATCAGCGTGCTGTCGATGTGCGCGAGCCACTGGGCACGCAGCGTCTTGAAGCCGCCGTAGCGGTTGCTCGAGGCGATGACGGCGCCGAAGCGGTCGCCGAGCTCTCGGTAGAAGTCGCTCAGGCGCGAGCGGGGGTGGGTCAGCGTGGCGACCTGCACGTCGCGCAGCGAGGCGAGCCGACGCTCCAGGATGCGGAGCGTGACGGACTTGCCGGTGCCGGGCTCTCCGCTGACGCACGCGAAGCCGCCCTCGGCGGCCATGTTGGCGACGCGCCAGCAGAAGTGCTCGATGGCGTCGCTCACCGTGAGGGCCTCGAGCGGCACCTCGGGCGAGAAGGGGTTGTGCTTGAGGCCGAAGGCGGTGAGCTGCGGGCGGGTCTTCATGGCGTGGGCTCCGTGTCGTCGAGGGGGTCGAGGGCGTGGGGTGGGGGGTCGAGGGTGGTGACCGTGGGCAGGTAGCCGGGCAGCAGGCCCGTCGCGGCGTAGCGGCCGATCAGCTCGCGCAGGTAGGGCGCGATGCCGACCTCGGCCGCGTCGGGCGAGGCCGCGAGGTGCGCGGGCGACGGATCGATGCGCCGCCGATGGCCGTCGGCGTTGGCCGCCTTGTCGATGGGAAACACGCGGCACTGCGCCTGGCCGGTGCGCGGGTCGTAGAGCTCGACGAGCGAGAGATCCCACCGGGCGTAGCGCACCGTGAGCTCGCGCAGCGTGCGGAAGCGCGAGGGGATCTCGTAGCGCACGCCGTCGAGGGTGAAGGTCCCGTCGCTGCGGCGCTGGGTGCGCGAGACGGTGCAACGGAAGGCCGCGCGCAGCCCATCGGCCGACGGCGACGGGCGCAGCACCGAGGGCGCCGAGAGGAAGCGATCGAGCGGCATCTCCCCGATCCCCTCGTGCGCCCGCCGGTTGTGATCGCCCTCGACCCACGCCTGGGTGGCGTCGTTGAGGAGCTTGAGCGTGAGCTCCGGCTCGCCCTCCAGCATCGCCATGAGGCGGCCCTCCAGGGGCCCCCAAAACGTCTCGATCTTCGCGTTGTGCTCGGGGGAGTAGCCGCCCGTGAGGTCGCGCTCGACGCCCAGGATCGCGAGGCCCTCGATGTACTCGGCGGCCTTCATGGCGCCGCCCTCGTCGGTCATCAGCGCGCGGGGCAGGCCGCGCTTGAGGATGGCCTGCGAGACCCCATGCACGAGCGCCTCAGTGTCCTCGTCGAGGTACCACTGCGCGTGACAGACCAGCCGCGAGTGATCGTCGATGACGCCGAAGAGCTGCGGCAGCACCCGCCGCCCGTCGGGCAGCAGCACCAGGCGCTTGCCGTCGTGGAAGTCCGCGTGCCACAGCGCGCCGACGTGCGCGACCTCGTAGCTGCGTTGCTCGAAGCGGTCGCGGCGGTCCTGGGCGGCCACGGCGCCGGGGCGATGGCCGCCGGGGCCGCGACGCACGCGCACCATGCCATGCGCGATCAGGTGGCGGCGCAGCGTCGGGTACGACGGCATCGGACCGAGCGCGGGCTCCGCGCGCACGAGCGACGCGAGGTTGTCGTGATGGAGCTGGATGGTCCAGCCGCGGTGCGCGGCGTACTGCGCGACGATGCGCGCGGCGAGCGCCGACCCGATGGCGGTCGGCAGGCCCCGGTCGCGCCGCACCTTGCGGGCGAGTGCGGCGAGCGGGTCCCGGCGCTCCTTGCGCGCCTTCAGAAACCACCGCTCGATGGTGGAGCGCCCGAAGCGGACGCGGTCGCCGGTGACGGGGTGCGTCCAGGGCTGGGCGGCCAGCGCCGTGAGGCGCCCCTCCAGCGCCCCTCGCTCGGGCGGTGAAGCCAACAAGGAACCAATGACCGCGTGGCGCAGTTGCGCCCATCGGTCCGGGATGCGTCGTCCATGCTCGTCGCTCGCGCTCATCGTCTCTCTCAGCCTCCGATCGCCTCAGTAATCGAGGGCTCTTTGGCGAGCGCATGGGCATGCTCTGCGGGCGCGAGAGGCCGGTTAGAAGAGCATCGCGAAGCGTGATCCGGGTGGCGGTGGGGTGCGCGACGTGATCGGCAGCAGCCACGTCATCACGCGCTCGAGCGCGGCCCCCGGATCACCCTCGCCGGCGGCCTCGAGCAGCGAGCGCGGCAGTCGCCCGGCGGCCGCGCCGTCTCGAAGCGCGAGGCGGCCCTGGAGGGTCCGCCAGAGGAGCGTGGCGGTGAAGGTGGTGCGCCACCAGACGAGCCACCGTCGCAGGGTGCGGAGTGACACGCCGAGGAGCGCGACGATCTGCTGCAGGCGCCAGGGGGTAGGACCGTGGCGAAGCGCGGCGCCCAGCACCACGGCAGCCCCCGCGTAGACGCGGCGGCCCAGGAAGACCACCGACGGAGGCGTCGCGCGCTCGCGGCAACCGTCACGATGGCAGCAGAAGCTGGTGCGTCGGCCGAGCGCCTCGACGTCGAACCCCGGCAGCAAACCCCGCGGCTTGCGCGGGTAGCTCGCACGATGAAGGCGCCCTCCGCAGGGGCACCCGGCCGACCGAACCTCGTCGGCCAGCGCCGCGTCCAGCGCCAACATCCCCGCGACCCATCTCGGATCGCGCAACAACCCGTGCGACACTCTCACCTCCTCGTCTAGCAACCAGGAGGGTAGCGGCCTCTCGATCCGGGCATTCACGCTCGGCGAGGGACCGTTGCTTTATCCCATCACGCAGCGTGAACGACGAAGGGCGTCACGCCATCAACGAGGGTGGAGGGGCTGACGCTGACGCCAGCTCAGGCTGACGCGGCTCACGCCCGGGGCTGGATCCCGCAGGACCTGAACACGCTTACACAAGGGCTCTGACCGATCACCAGCGCGTCGAGGACTTAACCCTCCCGGCCAGAGCATCACAGGCACGGCGGTGCGCGCGACCGCGCCGACCACCGCCCCAGCTGCGCGTCACCACACGA